>CAMLCW010000042.1 GCA_946478645.1 uncultured Variovorax sp. | reverse complement strand
GCGCGCGACACCATCAAGCGCATCGGCTACGACAACACCGACTACGGCATCGACTACAAGGGCTGCGCGGTGATGGTCTGCTACGACAAGCAGTCCAACGACATCGCCCAGGGCGTGGACCACGCGAGCGACGACCACCTCAACACCGGCGCCGGCGACCAGGGCCTGATGTTCGGCTACGCATGCGACGAGACGCCCGAGCTGATGCCCGCGCCGATCTACTACGCGCACCGCCTCGTCGAGCGCCAGGCCCAGCTGCGCAAGGACGGCCGCCTGCCCTTCCTGCGCCCCGACGCCAAGAGCCAGGTCACGATGCGCTACGTCGACGGCAAGCCGCACAGCATCGACACCGTGGTGCTCTCCACCCAGCACAGCCCCGACCAGAGCGAAACGCCCACCAAGATGAAGGCCTCGTTCAACGAGGCCATCATCGAGGAGATCATCAAGCCCGTGCTGCCCAAGGAATGGCTGCAGAACACGCGCTACCTGATCAACCCGACCGGCCGCTTCGTCATCGGCGGTCCGCAGGGCGACTGCGGCCTCACGGGCCGCAAGATCATCGTCGACACCTACGGCGGCGCCTGCCCGCACGGCGGTGGCGCGTTCTCGGGCAAGGACCCCTCGAAGGTCGACCGCTCGGCCGCCTACGCCGCGCGCTACGTGGCCAAGAACGTGGTGGCTGCCGGCCTGGCGCGCCAGTGCCAGATCCAGGTGGCCTACGCGATCGGCGTGGCGCAGCCGATGAACATCACGGTCTACACCGAAGGCACCGGCGTGATCCCCGACGAGAAGATCGCCGAGCTCGTGCGCGAGTTCTTCGACCTGCGTCCCAAGGGCATCATCCAGATGCTCGACCTGCTGCGCCCGATCTACCAGAAGACCGCCGCGTACGGCCACTTCGGCCGCGAAGAGCCCGAGTTCACCTGGGAAGCGACCACGCAGGCTGCGGCGCTGCGCGCGGCGGCCGGCTTGAACTGAACACGCGGACGCGCTGGCGGGCCCGGGTCAGAAGCGGTAGGCGCCGCTCAGACCCACCGTCCAGTTACGGCCCGGCGCGGGTTCGAAGTAACGCGCGTTGCCTTCGTTGACGATGATCGAGCCCACGTGGCGCCGGTCGAACACGTTGTCGACGCGCGCGAAGGCGTTGAACTCCCAACGCTCCCATTTCCTCAGATAGCCGGCATACAGCGCCGTCACCGCATAGCCCGGCGCGCTCGCGGTGTTGGCGTCATTGGCCTGAATGCGCCCGAGCGCGCGCAGCTCGATGCCCGCACGCCAGCCTTCGGGCGGCACCCAGCCCAGCGATGCGAAAAGCGATTGCCGCGCGATGCCGGGGATGCGGTTGCCGGCCGGCACCTCGCTCGAGGCAGTGCACGGGGATGGCGAGCAGAAGCCATCGCGGTAGCGCGCATCGAGCCAGGTGTAGGCCAGCTGCGTGCGCCAGTGGTTGGCCGTCTCGTGCTGCCAGGCGAGCTCGAGGCCGTTGCGCCGCGTGCGGCCTGCGTTCTGGAACGTGGCGCGGCCGCCGCTGTTGGTGTCCGTCACGATCTCGTCGCGCGTGCGCGTCTGGAACACAGCCGCCGTCAGCAGGCCACCGCCCAGGCGGGCCTTGGCGCCGAGCTCGATGCTGTCGTTGACGGCCGGGCGCAGTGCGAAGTTGAGTCCGCTGGCGCCGCCGGCGCGGTACGAAAGCTCGTTCAAGGTCGGGGTCTCGAAGCCGCGCCCGATCGATCCGTAGAGCGCGAGGTCGGGCGTGGCCTCGAAACGCAACGAGGCCACCGGCAGCGTTTTGGCGTGCTTCGCGCTGCCGCTGTCGTCGCGATTGGCGCCGACGATGTAGCGGTCGTGCGAGTCGAAGCGCACGCTGCTGCGGCGCACGCCGGCTTCGAGCGTCCATCGCTCCGCCAGCCGCCAGGTAGCCTGCGCATACGGGTCGAGGTTCCAGACCTCGTTGCGCTCGTTGCGCCGCAGCCGGCCCTGCACGCCAAGCACTGCCGATGAAGCAGGGCCCAGATAGTTCTCGTAGCCGCGCCGCCTTTCGCGCAGGCTGTCGTAGCCGAGGCCGGCCACCAGGTCGAAAGGCCGTCCGGCCAGGGTCCAGGCGGCGCTCCAGCGCAGGTCGACACCGCTGTACTGCCGCGTCAGATCGATGACACCGCCCGCCTGCTGCGGACTCTGCTGCGCGGAAGGTGGGATCGACTGGTACTGCACGGTCTTGCGCTCACCGCCGTAGACCATCAGCCGCAATCCCTGGGTGGCATCGATCCGGCGCTCGTACAAGAGGCCGATCTGGGTCTGCGCGACCGTCTTGCGCGTGTCGTACTGCGTGGCGAGCGGCGCGCCGCGCGGCGCGAGCGCGTACTGGCTCGCGGTCAGGCCCAGCGGGTCCTGCGCGTCGATGCGCACGCTGTTGAGCACCAGCGTCAACCGGTCGCCATTGTCGAGCGCCACGCCGAGTTTGCCGTTCACGATGTCGCGGCGCGCCGCGCTGTGCTCGCGCCAGCCCTCGGTGCGGAACCGGCTCGCATTCAGCAGGTAGTCGACGGCACCCCGCGCGCCGCTGGCCTGCAGCGATTGGCGCCAGGTGCCGAAGCTGCCCCCCGCCGCCGAATAAGCCAGCCTCGGCGCGCCTTCACCCGACGCGGTGAAGGCCTGCAGCACGCCGCCGGACGAATTGCCGTAGAGCGCCGAGAAGGGCCCGCGCAGGATCTCGATGCGGTCGATCGAGCCGATGTCGATGTTGGAGGTCTGCCCCTGTCCGTCGGGCAGCGTCGCCGGGATGCCGTCGACGTAGAGCCGGACGCCGCGCACGCCGAAAGTGGAGCGCGCACCGAAACCGCGGATCGAGAGCTGCAGGTCCTGCGCATAGTTCATGCGGTTCTGCACCTGCAGGCCCGGCACGCTGCCCAGGCCCTCTGAGAGGTTGACTTGCAGCCGGCTGTCGCGCATGTCCGCGCCGTCGACCCGATCGACCGAGCCCGGCACCCTGAAGGGCGCGATCTCGCCGCGGGGCGTGGACACCGTGACTTCTGGCAACTGGCCGCGCTCGCCCGGCGACAGCGCCTGTGGCTGCGCCTGCGCGACCAGCGGAATGCCGAGCAGAAAGAAACGGGTTGCTGCGACAGTGGTGGAGAAGGCGGGGTTCATTGCGCCGATTCTGCTTCGGCGCGCGCCACCCCGCCTACCGGCAACCACCCGCCCGGGTCGGGATCAGCTTTTGCCTTTGCGCCAGCCGAACCAGGCGCAGACCGCCACAGGAAGTCCCAGCGCGAACCAGGCGACGACATCGCCCGCGCCGCCGTCGCTGAACAGCGCAGAGATCAGGCCGATGCCGGTCAGGAGGCCAAGCGCGATCGGCCAGCCCCACATGCGCCCGAACGACTGCGAATGGCGCGGCGGCTTCGTCATGCCTGCACCTTCATCGCCGGTGCCGGCTCGCCCGGCGTTCCACCCTGTGCCGGCGTTCGCCCGGCAGCAGCGCCCCCCGCGGCGGCCGGCCCGGCTGGCGTGGGCACCGTGTTGCCGCGCTTGAGCCAGAGGTAGAGTCCGCTGCCCAGCACGATGATCGTCGCGATGTCGAGCAGCGCCCAGATGATCTGCATCGGCATGCCGCCGTAGTCGCCGAAGTGCAGCGGCTGCGACACCAGCAATGCGGTCAGATACCACGGCAGCTCGGGCGCCGCCGTGACCTGCGCCGTCTTGGCGTCGACCAGCACCGGCTTCAACAGCTTCGAGGTGAAGGGCTCGTTGCCCCGCATGAAGAAGGTCGTGTGGTGCGGGCTCGAGAACGCGGTCCCGGGAAAGGCGATGAACGACAGCTCCATGCCGGGCGCCCGCTGGACGGCCGCTTCCATCGAGCGCTGGACCGAGGCGCGCTCGGCCACCGGCACGGTCGGCTCGCCCTTGTACGGTGCGAGCAGCGCGCTGAGCTGGTCGTACTGCCAGTACTTGATCAGCAGGTCGGCCCAGGTGTTGATCATGCCCGTGGCGCCCACCACGAACACCCACACCAGCGTGACGATGCCCAGCAGGTTGTGCAGGTCGAGCCACTTCAGGCGGGGGCGCTTCTCGCGGCGCACGGTGCCGAATTCGAGCTTGCGCATGAACGGCGCATAGAGCACCACGCCCGAGACCACGGCCACCAGCAGCAGCAGGCCCATGAAGCCCAGGAACAGCTTGCCCGCGAGTCCGGCGAACAGGTCGACGTGCAGCTTGAACATCACGTACATGAAGCCTTCGTCGAACTTGGGCTGTGCCAGCACGGCGGCGGTGCGCGCATCGACGGCCACCGACTTGAAGTCGTCGGTGGGATCGGGCGTGGGCGTCAGCGTGACGAACCACAGCCCCTTGTCGTCCTCGGGCTGCGACGCGAACTGCACCACGCGGTCGGGATGCTTGGCGCGGGCCACCTCGAGCACGCGGTCCAGGCTTGCGCGCGGCGTGTCCGCGGGCATGGCGGGCGACTCGACCTCGGTGCCCAGCAGATGCCCGAGCTCGTGGTGGAAGATCAGCGGCAGGCCGGTGATGCACAGCAGCAGCATGAACACGGTGCACACCAGGCTGCTCCACTTGTGCACCCAGGCCCAGGTCTTGATCTTTCGGCTGTTCATGTCGCTGCGGCTTTCGTCAAAAGTGGACTGTTAGAAGCGATAGGTCGCGCTTGCCACGATGTTGCGGCGTGCACCATACCAGCAGTCGCCGCGCGACAGGCAGGTGCTGAAGTACTTCTTGTCGGTGACGTTGTTGATGTTGAGCGCATACCGCCAGCGTGCGCTCTCATAGGCGAAGACCAGGTCGGCCAAAGCGACGCCGGGGATGCGCGGCCCGACGCCGAACTGCGTATCGCGGAACGAGCTCATCACGCGCAGGCCGGCACCGGCCGAGAAACCGGCGATGCCGCCGAGCGAGAAGCGGTACTTGGCCCAGACGCTGGCCTGGTGCTCGGGCAGGCCCTCGATCTGCGCGTCGGCGTCCGTGTAGTTGTAGTGGGCGACCAGGTCGAGATTCGGTCCCACCGAACCCTTGGCTTCGAGTTCGACGCCCTTGGTCTTCGTGAGTCCGCGCTGCGAGAAGACGTTCGGCTGTTCCTCGACGATCTGGTTCTTCTCGCGCAGGTCGTAGACCGCGGCGCTGAATGCCACGGCACGGTCCTTGGGTTCGTACTTGACGCCGACTTCCCACTGCTCGCCGCGCAGGGGCGTGAAGATCCGGCCGTCGCGCGGCGACTGCGGCGTGAACGATTCGCTGTAGCTCACATACGGCGACCAGCCCGAAGGCAAGGCATACATCACGCCAAGGCGCTTCGTGGTGGCGCTGCTCTTTTCGCTTTCGCTGCCGGCCGCGCTCGATACCGCCCGGTCGTGGCGCAGGCCCGCCACGAAGATCCAGTTGCCGAGCTTGATCTGGTCCTGCAGGTAGATGCCGGTCTGCCGCTGCCGCGTGCGCGGGCGCGGCGCGCGCTCGGGTTCGTCCACGTGGCCATAGACCGGCGCATAGACGTCGATGGTGTCCAGCGTGGTCCCGACCCAGACGTTCTCGCGCTGGCGCGCGAAATCCGCGCCCACCAGCAGGGTGTGCTTCAGGGCGCCGGTTTCGAAATGGCCCTCGAGATGGTTGTCGAGCGTCTGCGTGCGGTTCAGCGTCAGTTGGCTGTCGTAGTAGCGGCTGAGCACACGCTTGAAGATCGGGTCGGTCGCATCCCAGCTCTCCGCACCGCTGAATGCGCCGCCGTAGTGATAGCGGTTGTCGTTTTCGTTTTGCGCATAGCGGAAGTTCTGCCGCACGGTCCAGTTCTGGTTGAACTTGTGCTCGAACTGCCAGCCGAAGGTCTTGCGCTCGCTGTCGTAGTAGTCGCCCGGTTCTCCGATGAAGCGGCTGTTCGGAATGCGGCCATTCGGGTTCGGCAGCAGGGTGCCCTCCCAGGGCAGGAACTGCGAGCTGCTGCCGCTCTTGTCCTTTTGCCAGAGGCCCTGCAGCGTCAGCGAGGTGGCGGCATTCGGCCGCCAGGTCAGCGAAGGCGCGATGAGACTGCGGTCATCGGGTACATAGTCCACCTGCGTGTCCGATTTGCGCTGCAGCGCGATCAGTCGGTAAGAAAGGCTGCCGTCGGCATTGAGCGGCCCCGTCAGGTCGGCCTGGATCTGCTTGCGGCCGAAGCTGCCGAACTGCACGCCCACTTCACGCTGGGTTTCCTGCAGCGGCCGCTTGCTGACCATGTTGATCACGCCGGCTGCCGTGCCAGCGCCAAACAGCATGCCCGAAGGGCCGCGCAGCACTTCGAGCCGCTCGAGCGTGTAGGGTTCGGTGCGCGTGGTGCTGGTGTAGTAGCCGTAGGCTTGGCGAAGACCGTCGAGGTAGATATCGGGCGAGGCGCCCCGCACCCGCATCGAATCGGTGCGCGAGTCGACACCATACGCATCGGAGCGCACGCCGGCCGCGTAGTTGAGCGCATCCTGCAGGTTCGTGGCGCCCTGGTCGACGATCTGGTCGCGCGTGACCACCGTCACCGACTGCGGCGTTTCGGCGAGCGGCGTGTCCGTCTTGGTGGCGGTCGCGGCATTCCTTGCACGGTAGCCGATGACGGGCGAAGTCGCCGTCTCGGCTTCGGTGCTCGCGTCCACGCGCACTTCCGGCAGCGAACCGGTCGCCGGCGCTGCCGGCTGCGCCACTGCATGCTGCTGCACGTAGATGGCCAGGCAGCCCGCCAAGACAGATGCGGCCTTGCGCCGTGCCGTGAACCTCGTCATTCCTGCTCCACTCCATAAACTTACTAAGAACGATTCGCATTCTAATAGTTAAGTCTTTATGGTTTCCAGAGCTTTTCCGGGGCAGAGGAAGCCGCGCGGCGCAACTGAAACGAACTGGCTGCGAGGAGGCGGCGACGCGCTCCAGACGGAGCGTCCGTCGCCGCCGGCCATCACGCCCGGATCGACGAAGGCGTCCAGTAGGGAATGGCAGAACCCTCGCGGCCGGACGAACCGTCGAGGCGATAGCCGGCACCCCAGACGGCGCGCAGTTCCCAGCCATTCGTAGGCAACTTCAACGACCGGCGGAGCACCGAGACGCAGGTGTCGAGCATGCGCGACTTCCCGTCCCACGGCTTCGCCCAGACCGCGTCCCAGAGCATGTCCCTAGCGACCGTGCAGCCTTCGTGGGCAAAGAGCTCGATGGCAAGGTCGAACTCGTCGGGACGCAGTTGCACCCGCCTGCCGCCGAACTCCACCGTGTTGCTCTGCATCAGGAAACGGTAGCCACCCCATCGACGCTCGAGCGGCGGGATCTTCCCCGGCAAGTTGCTCACGAAGAGCCGAAGCACGCTGAAGAGTTCGGTGAACGACGATGGCTTGGCGATCAACTCGTCCGTGGTGTCCTGGCGCAAGGCGCTGACGTCATCGAACTGCTCCTTCGGAAGCAGGCACAGCATGGGCGGCTGTGGATCGAACATGGCCTTGGTTTCACGGACGAGCGCCATGGACGACAGGCTGTCGCTTTCGCCGGTCAGGATCAGCATCTTGAATGCTTCGGAATTGTCGGAGCCCGAGGCGCTCGCGGCGCTGCTGCATAGAACCACCGGCTCGAAGCCGAGCCGGCGAACAGTGCGTCGCACGGCTTCGCGCGAGCGGTTTTCCTGGCCCAGGATCGCGATGCGCCCGGAGGTGAAAGCGTTTTCTTCGTTGTCCATTGTCTCTTTCATTGCTCGCCGCGGACTTCGATTTCCACGCGGCGGTTGGGTTGCAGGCAGGCGATCAGGGCGTCCGTTCGCTGCATGCCTGGGCACTCCGTGACAGGCTGGCGTTTGCCCATGCCATGCGCCCGGACTACGGCAGCGTCGATGCCTTGCTGCACCAGCAGGTCGCGCACGGCACTGGCGCGCGCAACCGACAGCGTGTCGTTGTAGGCATCGGTGCCAAGCCGGTCGGTGTGCCCGGTCACGGTGACGGACGCCACCGACTTGAAGCCGCTCTGGATACGGCGCGCCAGCGCTTCGATCTCGCTGCGGCCCTGCGGCAGCAGATCGGCCACCGAGCTGCCGTCGAAGCGGAACAGGCCATCGGCCTGCAACGTCGTCTTGCGCGGCGGCGGTGGCTCTGCCCGCGCGACCGGCGCTGCGGCCGGCGCGGGCCTGGCGGCCAGCATCTGGCCGCAGTTGGCGGGCAGCCAGTAGAAGCTCTGTGCCGTGTAGTTCTTGTCGAACACGGTCTTGAACTGGCAGGTGATCACGCCTTCGGGCCGCGGGAAATGGAAGATGTAGTCCCATTCGCGAACACCGAACAGGCCTTCGCTGAAATGCGGGCGACCGAGCAGGCCGTAGAGCTGGTCTTTGGTGGCCCCCGAGGCGACGGCGCGCAGGTTCTCCACGTTGGGGAACGTGCCTTCCTTCAACCAGGCCTCGTCTCTCTGCGGAAAGACCACCTCGGCGGGCTTGCCATCGTCGGGCACTTTGCTTGCGGTGCTGCAGCCTTGAAGGAGCAGCACGGCGGTAGCGGCCAGAGCAAGCAGGCCCACAGGAGAATCGAATGTTGTTTTCATGATGCGTATGTCCGTCTCGAGGAAAGCGTGCTTACCAGTGGAAGCCCGCGCCGGCGGCCACGCCGATCTTTCCGCGCGAGTTGGCCGAACCGGCGAACTTCATGACCCAGCGCCCGTTGTCCGAGAGCCGGGAGACACCGATGGCCAGGGCGCCCTGGCCGTCGTAGCCCGCCACCCCCGCGGCCATCATGCTTTTGCCCGGAAGGTAGGCCTGCGGCATGCCCGCCATGGCCATCGCGCCCGCGGTGCCGGCGCTGGCATCCTTGGCGTTGCCGTTGACCTCGTCGCGCAGCTGGCCCACGCGCCCATCGGTGTACCCCTTCGCTGATGCAGTCGCCTGATTCAGCTGGCCGACGTTGGCGGCATCGGTTGGCGTCACGCCGTCGGCCACGTTGTGGATCACGGTGCCGCCGTCGCCCTCCAGCGTCAGGCTCTTGTGGTTCACGTCGCCGTTGATGTAGGTGTCGTACTTCACGCTCTGGCTCTGCACCGCTGCCAATTGGCGTACGTTCACCGCATCGGTGGCCTGCGTTCCACCGGCCACGTTGGTGATCTGGCGCTCGTTGCCCGCACTGCCCACGGAAAGCGCGCCTTGCGTGGAGTTCACCACCTGGTTGGAGAAGGCTTCGGTCTGCCCCGCCATGCCGTCTCGGTCGGCCGTCGCGCCCTGTCCGATGGCGACGCCGTTGGCCGCCGTCGCGACCGCATTGGGCCCGATCGCAACGCTTTCCGCACCTGCCGCCTGCGAGTCGGCTGCGCTCGAGTTGGCGTGGAAATACTTGATGCCACCACCGCCCGTGGTGATGTTGTTGATGGCCTGGTTGGTCGCATGCAGCTGGCTGCCATTGACCGCGTCGGTGCTGCCGGCGTCGATCCGGCCTGCCGCCACATTGGTGACCTGGCGCTCGGCCCCCTTGTCGCCCATGCTCACCACGCCCACGGGCGCAGCGCCGGCGAATTCGTAGGCCGTGCCGCGGATCGTGGTGCCCGCCGTCGGCGTGGCTGCAGCCGTCTTCGATCCGTTGCCCAGCGCCACGCTGTTGTCGGTGCTGGCCACGGCGCCCGTGCCCACGGCCACGCTGTTGTTCGCATTGACGGAAGCACCCGAACCGACCGCCGTGCTCTGGCTGCCGCTGGCCGCCGGCGCGACGTACTCGGTATCGGTCTGGGAGCCGATGATCCACTTGCTGGCGCCCGCCGCGGCGGCATCCGCCACCGCCTTCAACTGCGACAGGTTGACGGCATCGCTGTCCGCAGTGCCCGCCGCCACGCCGTTGATCTGGCGAAACACGCCATTCGACGCATCGCCCACCGACACCGCACCGCGCGTGCTGCGCGTTGCCAGGATGGCCGCCTGCTGCTGCGCACCGGCGGACGGTGGCACATAGCCCGCGATGCCCGCTGCGGTGCCGGCCACGGCGTCGGCGCCCAGCGCCACCCCGCCTTCGACCTGCGCCACCGCATTCGGCCCGATGGCCACGCTGTCGGTGCCGAGCGCCTGGCTGTCGGGCAGCTTCGAATTGGCGTGGAAGTACTTGATGCCCGCGCCGTTGTTGATGTTGTTGATGGTCTGGTTGGTGGCATAGAGCTGGCTGCCATTCACGGCATCGGTGCTGGTCGCGCTCACTTCGCCGGGGGCCACGTTGGTGACCTTGGTGCCGGCTGCATTGATGCCGCCCTCGGTGATGCTGGGTCCGTCGGTGCCGACGACGAAGCCCTTGCCCGTCACGGTGCCTGCGAACGTCGGTGCATCCACCACGCCGTAGGTGATCGTGTTGCCGCTTCGTTCGACCTTGGTGTTGCTGCCCGCGGCGAAGTTGGCGCCCTCGCCGGGCCCGATGTTGTCGCTCGTGGCGCCGCCGTCGGCGCTCAGGTTCCAGCCCTGGCCCGCGGCCTCGACGGCCGATTTCACGGTGGTGTGGGAGGTGCCGTTGACGTTATAGGTCGGCCCGGTCACCGCGCCCGTGGTCGTGTTGTAGGTGGCGCCGGTGCCCAGGTGGTTCACCACGCTGCCGCCGAGCGTGTCGACGCGGTTGTCGAGCGCGGTGATTTCCCTGTTGGACGCGTGCAGCTGGCTGCCATTGACCGCGTCGGTGCTGGTGGCGTTGAGCCGGCCTGCGGCCACATTGGTGATGGTGCGTTCCGTACCCACGTTGCCCACGCTCACCGTGCTGCCCGGCGTGGTGCCGGCAAATTTGTAGGCGGTGCCGGCGATCGAGGCACCGGCCGTACCTACGGCAGCGGCCGTGGTTGAATTCACGCCCAGCGCGACCGAATTCTCGTGGCTGGCTTTGGCATAGTCGCCCAGGGCCGTGGCGTAGTTGCCCGACGCGGCGGCATTGCGCCCGACCGCGACGGCCGAGTTGCCGCTGGCCGTGCTGTTGTTCCCCAGCGCGATCGTGTGATGGTTGCTGACTGCGCGCGCATTGTCGCCAATGGCAATGGCGCCGTAGGCTTGGGTGGTCGCTGCGCGGCCGATCGCGATCTGGCTGCCGCCCTTGCCATTGGCGAAGGTCAGGCCGGTGGTGGCGCTGCTGCCGATGGCGATGTTG
Organism: uncultured Variovorax sp.; assembly: GCA_946478645.1. The sequence goes on along the minus strand of CAMLCW010000042.1, from coordinate 10,210 downwards.
TTCGCCGCGCCCGGATTGCTCGGCACGGTGGCGTTGTGACCGATCGCGACGGACTCGTTCGCCCTCGCCTGCGCGGCCCGGCCGACCGCGGTGGCGTTGGTCGCGTCTGCCCTCGCCCCGTCTCCGACGGCCACGCTTCCCACGCCAGCCGTGGCGCCCGAACCGCCGCCGATGGCAATGGCGAACTGGGCCGAGGTCGCCGGCGCCGTGCTGCCGGTGCCGTTCGCCGTACCGTTCGCGACCTCATCGATCTGCAGCGACGTGCCCGCCGACACGGTTCCGCTCGCCAGCACCGCAAGGCTCAGCAGGGAAGCCGTGAACTGGCGGCCCGCGCGGCGCGCAGAGCGGTTGGCCTTGCCCTTGGCACGGGTGTTTTCCGGTACGGCAACCCAGCTGCCGAGGTCATCGTTCCAGATGCTGCGGTGTGATCGGTTCATGAAAGCGTTCCTGTATTTCTTGAAAAAAGGTATGCGGCTTTTTCGGGATAACAAAAAAGTCACAGATCGACCGGTTTTTCTTCCCAGACATGGAGAGGAAACATTTGTCTTGTGGAGCAGGCCAATCAGCCGTGTACTTTAGTAATTAAAAAAATGATCCCTTAGGAATGACGAGCCCCTCGGATATGAAAACCGTGCACGCAGCGGCAGCATTGCACAAAGCTCTTGTTTCCTTGGTACAAGTCACCGTCGCGCAGCAGATTCGAGGGCCGGAATGGCCATGGTTCGATCGCCCTGCCCAGCGAAGCCGTCGGCCCCGCTTCGCTCGCCGCCGACCGGCACGAGCTCGGCGCGTTGGAAGGGGCAGCGCGGCGCGACCGCAACGGGTCGCGCGCTGCTACGGCGCCCCGATGGCGCGCGCGTAGGCGCCAGGGGGGCAGCCGTATTTCTTTCGGAACACCAGCCCGAAGTAGGCCGGGTCGGAGAAACCGCAGCGATACGCCACCTGCGCCACGGAACCCGTGCCTGCGGCGGCCGTCCGCAGCAGGCGTTTGGCGGCTTCGAGCCGCTCGTGCTGCAGCGCCTCGCGAAACGTCACGCCGTCGCCCGCGCTCGCGAAAACCTTGTGCACATAACGCGTCGAGAGATTGAAATGCGCGGCGGCCTTGGCCACGCTCACCTCCGCGTCCGCGTAGTTGTCGCGGATCCACTGGTGAATGAGCGCGTGCATGGCCCGATCGCGCGGCGGAACGTCGGCAGCCGCGCCGCACGGCACCCCAGTCTGCGACAGCGCGAACGAAAGCATGGACATCAGGTGTTCCGCCACGAATTCGCGCTGGAACCTGCCGCCCTGGCGCTGCACCTGCCGGACGTCGAGCGACTGGATGTACTTGGAGAGCACGCCGGCCCAGCCGGCCTGGCCGTCGAGCCGCAGCGCGGTTGCATCCTTCGCGTTCGGAAGCCACCGCGTGACCAGCGACGCCGACAGCCCGATGATCCAGGCATCGTTCCCTTCGGAAGACCGCAGGTGCATGGCCTCGTTCGAGTCCAGCAGCGTCATGTCGCCGGTTTCGAGTTCGAGCACGCGGCCGTTCTGCTCGACGAAGGTGGCGCCGGGCGACAGCTTCAGCAGCAAGTGGAAGGGGTACATGCGCCCTTCCTTCGGGACGCTGGCCTTGGGCCTGTAGATGTCCACGGCATCGCCCTGCGACCGCATGAAGGCCAGCCCGTCCGGATCGACGAGGACGAGTTGCAGGTTGACGGGGCTCGGCGGGGCGGCATCGCCCTGCCATGCCCCGGCCTTGGCTTCCAGTTCCTCGGCCCAGGCGGCGAGTTCCCCCCGCTTCCGGCTTCGGGTCTCATGGGCGGGGGGCGGAGAGGAATTCACCGTGTGCTTCGGTGGGGCGACTTGCAGAATTTTCACGAAGGTTATTCGTTTAATGCCTGCTTGTCGTTATCAGGGTATTCCCTTGGTTTCATGGCAGCCGGCGCACCAGGCGTTTGGCCCATGCGCCGTGCAAAGATCCCTGGAGAGCAGCCGAACTCCTTGCGAAAAACCAGGCCAAAGTAGGCCGGGTCGGAAAAGCCGCAGCGCTCGGCGATCTGCGCGACCAACGTGCGCGACACCGCGGCAGTTCGCAGCATCCGGACTGCGGCTTCGAGGCGTTCATGCTTGAGCGTCTCGCGGAACGTCACGCCCCCTCCGGCCCCGGCAAACACCTTGTGCACATAGCGCACCGAGACGTTGAACTGCCGCGCAAGCACCGTCGCATTGACTTCCGGGTTGCCGTAGTTGTCCCGGATCCAACTGCACATGCGTGCGTGCAGCACGCGGTCGCGCGCGGGAACGCGGTCGTCGTCCGTCATCGGAAAGCCACGCTGCGCCAGGGCGAAGCACAGCATCGACAGCATGTGCTCGCCGACGAGCTCTGCCTCGAACGCGCTCTCGATGCTCTCGAGAAGGCTGGCGTCCAGCGCCCGGAGGTAGGCGGACAGCGTGTCGGCCCATCCGGCCCGGCCTTCGAGGCGGCGCGCGACGGCGTCCTTGGCGCAGGGCAGCCAGCGCGCCACCAGCGACTCGGGAAAGCCGATCGCGAGAAAGTCGGTGGTCGGTTGCGACACCAGCCGAAACTCGCGCCGGGCATCGAGAAGGACCATGTCGCCCGGCTCGATGGTGACTTCCCTTTCCTGGATGAGCGTCGTCTCACCGTAGCCCAGGCGGATCAGCAGGTGGAATGGCCGAAGCTCGGATTCGGGCAAGTGGCCGGCCTCCGCATGGGAGCTCGTTTCGCTGCCCCGCAAGCGAAGAAAGCGCGTGTGGCCGACGTCGACCCGTGTGAGGGTTTGGTGGAAATTGGGGCCGTCGGGACTTTCGAGCCTCGCATATCCGAGCGTCGTGCCGAACTGCAGCGACCAGTGGGCCAGTCTGCTTTCGGCGGGAAGGTCTTGCGTACTGAAGCGTTGTATTCGTGTGGGGCGTTGAGGCATGGAACGGACGGGCCCGGCTGGATGGGTCGGAGCCCCCCCTCGCCATACCTGTCCGGCACGCGCCGAACACATTCACCAATGGCAACCCGGCGTCAGGCCGACGTTAGGCAATGCAGCGCGCAATCAGGACTGACGGACTGCACCAAAGGCGGGCAACGCAGCAACTCTATTTCGGGAAATTGAATTGACGAATAAAGATTCGCGCACGCCTCGTATGAAAAACCTGCACGCCTGTCAATGATTTCACATCACCTGCTAAAGAGTTTTCTACAGTCCGCAGCAAAATCGAAAATATTCAATTTCCTGAATAAAGAATAATATTTGTCAACAAATCTGGCTGCCACCCGCCAAGCCTCTGCTCACACCACCGGCGGCAGGCGATCTAACAGTTTGTCGAGCGTGATCGGATAGTTGCGCACGCGCACGCCGGTGGCGTTGTAAACCGCATTGGCCACGGCGCCCGCGACGCCGCACATGCCGAGTTCGCCCACGCCCTTGGCCTTCATGGGCGACGAGATCGGATCGGTTTCGTCGAGAAAGATCACTTCCTGGTGCGGAATGTCGGCGTGCACCGGCACCTCATAGCCGGCGAGGTCGTGGTTCACGAAGAAGCCGTGCCGCTTGTCGAGCGCCAGCTCTTCCATCAAGGCGCCGCCGACGCCCATCGTCATGGCGCCGATCACCTGGCTGCGTGCCGACTTCGGATTCAGGATTCGCCCTGCGGCGCAGACGGCCAGCATGCGCCGCACGCGGATCTCGCCGGTCATCGCGTCGACGCCGACTTCGACGAAGTGCGCACCGAAGGTCGACTGCTGGTACTTCTTGTCGAGGTCGCCATACTCGATGCCGTCTTCGGCCGCGAGGCCCTCGGCGCCGGCTGCCTGGGCGAGCGGCACTTCCCGCCCGCCGGCGCGCACCATGCCATCGGAAAACTCGGCTTGCGCCGCGTCGAAGCCGAGCCTGGCCGCGACGGCCTCGCGCAGCTTCATGCAGGCGGCATACACGCCCGAGGTCGAATTGTTGGCGCCCCACTGCCCACCCGACCCGGCCGATTCGGGATAGGCCGAGTCGCCGAGCCGCACCTGCACGCGCTCGAGCGGCAAACCCATGGTTTCGGCCGCGGTCTGCGCAATGATGGTGTACGAGCCGGTGCCGATGTCGGTCATGTCGGTTTCGACCGTGACGATGCCGTGGTCGTCCAGGCGCACGCGCGCGGCCGATTTCGTCAGGAGGTTGTTGCGAAACGCCGCGGCCACGCCCATGCCGACGAGCCAGCGGCCGTCGCGTTGCTGGGCCGGTGCCGCGCTGCGCTGGTTCCAGCCGAACCGCTCGGCGCCAATCCGCAGGCATTCATTGAGCCGACGCTGGGAAAAGGGGCGCCCGGGCTTTTCGGGATCGACCTGGGTGTCGTTGCGGATGCGGAATTCGACGGGGTCGAGCCCGACCTTCTCGGCCATCTCGTCCATCGCGATCTCGAGCGCCATCATGCCCGGCGCCTCGCCAGGCGCGCGCATGGCGTTGCCTTCGGGCAGATCGAGCACGGCCAGGCGCGTGGTCGTCAGGCGGTTGGCGCCGGCGTAGAGCAGCCGGGTCTGGTTGACCGCGGTCTCCGCCTGCCCGCCGGGCAGGTCGCCCGACCAGCCCTCATGGGCGATGGCGGTGATCCTGCCGTCGCGCGAGGCACCGATGCGGATGCGCTGGATGGTGGCGGGCCGGTGCGTGGTGTTGTTGGCCATCAGCGGCCGCTGCAGCGCCACCTTCACGGGCCGCCCCGCCGCCCGCGCGCCCAGCGCCGCCAGCACGGCATCGGCGCGCACGAACAGCTTGCCGCCGAAGCCGCCGCCGACGAAGGGCGACACCAGCCGCACGTTTTCCTTCGGGATGCCGAGCGTCTTGGCGACGTCGCCGACGCCCCAGGCGATCATCTGGTTTGAGGTCCAGACGGTGAGCTTGTCGCCCTTCCATTCCGCGATCGAGGCATGCGGCTCCATCATCGCGTGCGACTCGTCGGGCGTGGTGTAGGTGGCATCGAGTTGCACCGGCGCTGCGGCGAAGGCGCCTGCGAAATCCCCTGTCCGGGTCTCCGGCTGGCCCGAGAACGGGTTGGGCTCGGGCATCTGCGCCGAACCCATTTCCGCGGCCAGGTCGAAGCGGCCGGGCGCCTTGGTGTAGTCGATGCGCACCAGCTGGGCCGCGGCGCGCGCCTGCTCGAAGGTCTGGGCCACCACCACCGCCACGGCCTGGTGGTAGTGGTCGATCTCGGGGCCGCCCAGCAGCTTGGCGGTATTGAAATTGCCCTTGCCGAGCTTGCCCGCATTGCGCGCGGTGACGATGGCCAGTACGCCCGGTGCGGCTCGCGCGGCGCGCAGGTCCATCGAGGCGATGCGGCCCTTGGCGATGCCTGCGCCGATGACGCAGCCGTAGGCTGCGCCCGGAACCTCGGCATGGCGCTCGTAGGCGTAACGCGCGGTGCCGGTGGTCTTGCGCGGGCCATCTATGCGGTCGGTCGGCTTGCCGATGACCTTCAGTTGGTCGATCGGGTTGGTGGTGGCGGGGGTGTCGAATTTCATGGTGATCAGCTCCTCGCCTGGGCGATGGCCGCAGCCAGCGCGCGTTCGGCCAGCGGCAGTTTGAAGGCGTTGTCGTGGGTGGGCTTCGCATCGGCGAGGAGGCGCACCGCCACGGCCCGCGCGCCCTCGGGCATGGCGGCCTCCGCGGCCTCCACGCGCCAGGGTTTGTGCGCGACGCCGCCGAGCGCCACCCGCCCCGATCCGTCGCGCTGCACGATCGCCGCCACCGACACCAGGGCAAACGCATACGAGGCCCGGTCGCGGACCTTGCGATAGATGTGCGTGCCGCCGGCCGGTTTTGGCAGCGTGACCGCGGTGATCAGTTCGTCGCGCTCCAGCGCGGTCTCGATGTGCGGCGTGTCGCCGGGCAGGCGGTGGAAGTCGGCGATCGGGATCACGCGCGTGCGCCCGTCGGGACGCACGGTCTCAACGGTCGCGTCCAGCACCCGCATGGCGACGGCCATGTCACTCGGATTCGTCGCGATGCAGGCACTGCTGCCGCCCACCACCGCAAGCTGCCGCGTCACGCCGCCGATGGCACTGCAGCCGCTGCCCGGACGGCGCTTGTTGCAGGGCTGGTCGGTGTCGTAGAAATAGGGGCAGCGCGTGCGCTGCAGCAGGTTGCCGGCGGTAGTGGCCTTGTTGCGCAACTGCCCCGACGCGCCGGCCAGCAGCGCACGCGACAGCACGCCGTGGTCGCGCCGCACGCGCTCGTCGGCGGCGAGGTCGGTGTTGCGCACGAGCGCACCGATGCGCAGGCCGCCGTCGGCGGTGGCTTCGATCTTGTCGAGCGCGAGGCCGTTCACGTCCACCAGGTGCGCCGGCGCCTCGATCTGGAGCTTCATCAGGTCGAGCAGGTTGGTGCCACCCGCAATGAATTTGGCGCCCGGGCGGGCCGCCACGGCCGCCGCAGCCTGCGCCGGCGTTTGCACGCGTTCGTAGCTGAACGGCTTCATGTCGGGCTCCCGGCCACCTCGGTGATGGCGTCCACGATGTTGGAGTAGGCGCCGCAGCGGCAGATGTTGCCGCTCATGCGCTCGCGCAGCTCTTCGGCCGAGAGAATGGGCCGCGCCGTGAGGTCGGCGCTCACATGGCTCGGCACGCCGCGTTTGACCTCGTCGATGACCGCCACCGCCGAGCAGATCTGGCCCGGCGTGCAGTAACCGCATTGGTAGCCGTCGTGCTTGACGAACGCCGCCTGCAGCGGATGCATGTTCTGCGGCGTGCCGAGCCCTTCGATGGTCGTCACCTGGCCGCCGTCGTGCATGACCGCGAGCGTCAGGCACGAATTGATCCGCCTTCCGTCGGCGATCACGGTGCAGGCGCCGCACTGGCCGTGGTCGCAGCCCTTCTTGGTGCCAGTCAGGTGCAGGTGCTCGCGCAGCGCGTCGAGCAAGGTGGTGCGGGTGTCGAGCTCCAGCGCATGCGCCTGTCCGTTGACGTTCAACGTGAGCTTCGCGCGGGGCACGGCGGCCGAGGAAGAGACCGCGGGTGCGGCAGCGGCCGGCGCCGAGGACGAGACCGCCGCGGCGGTGGCGGCGGTCGCGGCGCCGACGATGAGGGCGTCGCGCCGCGAGATCATCTGGGTCGTGGTACTGTTCATGTCAACTCCTGTTGTTGATCGAAGTTCGTGCCTGCATGCATCGTGGTGGACGGCTGCGACAGCAGAATGGCTGCGGCCGCGCCGGCGCGCAGTTCATTGCCTACTTTCCGAGTCAGCGAAGCGCTCCCGGCGGGTGTTCCGGACTGGCCATTCTTCGCGAGGCGGGGCGCCCGCCGATAGCGCATTCCGCGCCATTTCTTGCCTGATCCTGTGACGCTCGCGAGGCGCTGTGCGCTAAAGACTTAAATGCGCCCGCGTGCGGCGGGGGCGCTGCCCCTGGCGTTGTCGCGCAGCAGGCCGATGTCGCGTTTGGGCGGGGCGCCGAACAGGCGGCTGTACTCGCGGCTGAACTGGGACGGGCTTTCGTAGCCGACCCGGAACGCGGCGCTCGCCGCATCGGCATGCTCGCTCAGCATCAGCCGCTTCGCCTCGTTCAGCCGCAGCCATTTCTGGTACTGCAGCGGGCTCATCGCGGTGAGCTGGCGGAAGTGGTGGTGGAAGGTGGGCGCGCTCATCTGCACGCGGGCCGCCAGCTCTTCCACGCGCAGCGAGGAAGCGTAGTTCAGCTTGAGCCAGTCGATCGCCCGCGCGATGCGACGGCCGTGCCCGTCCACCGAGGCGATCTGCCGCAGCCGGCCCGCCTGGTCGCTCATCAGCAGGCGGTAGTGGATCTCGCGCTGGATCAAGGGGGCGAGGACCGGGATGGCTTCGGGCTCCTCGAGCAGCGCAGCCAGCCGCTCGAACGGCGCCCACAGCGCCGGCGTCGCGGTGCCGATCTCCACGCCCAGCCCGGCCGGGCGCTCGCGCTGCGGCGGCAGGCTGCCCTGCGCGATCAGTTCGGCCAGCATGCGGACGTCGAACTTCAGCACCAGCCCGAGGCAGGGCGCCTCGGGGCTCGCCGCCAGGACTTCGGAGTTGGCGGGCACGTCGAGCGAGGTGACGAGGAAGCGCGACGGGTCGTACGCATAGGCTGCGCCGCCCACCCACAACTGCTTCGCCCCTTGGGCGACGAGCACGATGCTGGGTTCGATCATGCAGACGACGGGCGCCGCCGGGGCGTCGCGCCGGAAGAAGCAGAGGCCCGGGATCGGCGTCTCGAAATCGCCCGTGCGCGGCGCGTGGGCGGCGATGATCCGCGTCATCGCGGCCTGCGGCGACCGCAGGTGCTGGGCGGCGGTCGTGTCGTGAGGATGTGCGGTGGCCATGGGCGGCGGGGAACCTCCGCGGCGGACTCTACCCGCGAGACGGCCCACCTTCCACAAAACCGCGGATATGGCGAGGGGATCGGGCAAGAAATCCAGCGGATCGCGCAACCACTGCGCGTGCTCTCGATCGCGCTCCTCACTTCCCCCGCGCCAGCCCCTTCAACATCCGCCCAAACGCCTCGGCCGCAGGCGACAAGGCCAGGCTTCTTCGCTGGTACACGAAGAACTCCCGATTCAACGCTGGCGCCCGCAGCGGCAGGAACCGCACGCCGAAGTTCTCGGCGAAGGTCCGCGCGTAGTCCGGCACCAGCGCCACGCCCAGGCCGGTGCCGACCAGCGCCAGCGCAGTGGTCAGGTAGCGCACTTCGGTGGCCGTCTGCATCGACAGCGACGCGTCGTGCTCGTGCAGGCGTTGTTCCACGTAGCGGGTGAAATCGCCGGAATAGATCACCCAGCGTTCGTCGCGCAGATCGCGCCATGACACGGCCTGGCGCTGCGCCAGCGGATGCGAGGCGGCGCAGACCAGCCGCATGGGCACGTGCATGAGGAAGGTGCGGGTCACGTCGTCGCCGGTCGTGCGCTCGGGGCCGATGCCCAGTTCGGCGTCGCCGCGCCGCACGGCCGCGACGACGTCGTCGGCCGAGCCGTCGAGGATGCGCAGGCCGACGGAGGGGTGCGCCTGTTCGAAGCGCGCCAGCACGCCGGCCACCCAGGTGCAGGCCATGAGCTGCGGTGCGATCACGCGCAGCACGCCGCTTCTGAGCGTGCGCAGGTCGCTTGCGCCTTCCTCGATCTGGCGCAGGTCGTCGAGCATGCGGCGCGCCAGCGGCAGCAGCTGGCGGCCGGATTCGGTGAGCGTCACGGCGTGGCGGCTGCGGTCGAACACCTTGAGGTGGAGCTCGTCCTCCAGTTGCTGCACCAGCATGCTGACGGCGGACTGCGTCAGGTTCAGCTGGCGTGCGGCCAGGGTGAAGCTGGCGGTGCGCGCCACCACGGAGAACGCGCGCATCTGGCGGAGGGAGAGATTCATGGCGCACCATTGTGGCGCTGCCCAGCAGCGGCCATCAATAAATCTGATGCAACGATCAAATGAATTCGTTGGCGTGATTCTGAGAGGAGCCACAGAATCGGCCGCATGCATGTCGCCGTCATCGGAACCGGCATCGTTGGCACCTGCACCGCCGCCTGGCTGCAGCGCGACGGTCACCAGGTCACTTTCTTCGATCCGCAGGCGCCCGGCGAGGCCTGCTCGTTCGGCAACGCCGGCTCGCTGTCGCCCAGCGCCTGCCTTCCCGTGGGCATGCCCGGCATGTGGAAGCGGGTGCCCAACTGGCTGCTCGATCCGCTCGGTCCGCTCACGGTGCGCTGGCGTTATGCGCCCGCGGTGGTGCCCTGGCTGGTGCGCATGCTGCGGCATTCGTCGCGCGAAGAGGTCACGCGCATCGCGACGGCGCTGCGCAGCCTGCTCGAGCCGATCTTCGCTTGCTACGAGCCGCTGCTGGCGCAAGCCGGCGCACAAGACCTGGTGCGCCGCACCGGTTGCCTGTACGTGTATTCGTCGCGCGAGAAGGCAGCGCAATGGGCCTGGGGCATGGACCTGCGGCGCTCGCTCGGCGTGCAGATGGTCGACGTGGGCCAGGACGAACTGGAGGCGCTGGAGCCCGACCTGAAAGGCCGCTTCCGGTTCGGCATCCGCGCCCCGGAGAACGGCTCCACGCTCGATCCGTCGGCGCTGGTCAAGGCACTGCATGCGCACTGCACCGCGCAGGGCGCGGGCTTCGTGCGCGAGGCGGTCAGCGGCTTCGAGCGCCGGGGCCGCGCGGTCACGGCCGTGCGCTCTGGCAACGGCACGCGCACGCCGGTCGACGGCGTGGTGGTGGCAGCCGGCGCGTGGTCGGCGGGGCTGGC
>CAMLCW010000041.1 GCA_946478645.1 uncultured Variovorax sp. | reverse complement strand
TCGCGCTTGCGATGTGGTCGTAACCCGGTGCAATGTCGATCGTCAGCGGCCCGAGCGTGTAGAACGGCGCCTCGTGGCAGTGCTTGAGCTGCTCGTCCATGTTGGCCTGGATCATGTGCATCGGCACATGGCCGGGGCCTTCGATCATGGTCTGCACGTCGTGCTTCCAGGCGATCTGCGTGAGCTCGCCGAGCGTGCGCAGTTCGGCGAACTGGGCCTCGTCGTTGGCGTCGGCACCGCAGCCGGGCCGCAGGCCGTCGCCGAGCGAGAAGCTCACGTCGTAGGCCTTCATGATGTCGCAGATGTCCTCGAAGTGCGTGTAGAGGAAGCTCTCCCTGTGGTGCGCGATGCACCACTTCGCCATGATCGAGCCGCCGCGCGAGACGATGCCGGTCATGCGGTCGGCGGTCAGGTGGATGAACGGCAGGCGCAGGCCGGCGTGGATGGTGAAGTAGTCCACGCCCTGCTCGGCCTGCTCGATCAAGGTGTCGCGGTAGATCTCCCAGGTCAGGTCCTCGGCCACGCCGCCGACCTTCTCGAGCGCCTGGTAGATCGGCACGGTGCCGATGGGCACGGGGCTGTTGCGCACGATCCAGTCGCGCGTGGTGTGGATGTTCTTGCCGGTCGACAGGTCCATCACGTTGTCGGCGCCCCAGCGGATGGCCCAGACCAGCTTCTCGACTTCTTCCTCGATGCTCGAGGTGACGGCCGAGTTGCCGATGTTGGCGTTGATCTTGACCTTGAAGTTGCGACCGATGGCCATCGGCTCGACTTCGGGGTGGTTGATGTTGGCAGGAATGATCGCGCGGCCGCGCGCCACTTCGTCGCGCACGAACTCGGGCGTGATGATGCGCGGTATCTGTGCACCCATCGGGTTGCCGGCCACGCGCCTGGCGCGCTCCTCGTTGGCGAGGTACTCGGCCATCCATTCGCGCTTGCCGTTCTCGCGCAGTGCGACGTACTCCATCTCGGGGGTGACGATGCCGCGGCGCGCATAGTGCATCTGCGTGACGTTGGCGCCCGCCCTGGCGCGGCGCGGCGTGCGCTGCAGGGCCGAGGCGCCGGCGCGCAGCTCGGCGAGGCGCTGCGCATCGCGGTCTTCGTTCTTGGCGCCGTCATCGAGCGCGTGATGCGTGCGGCCTTCGTAGCTTTCGGTGTCGTTGCGCTCCGCGATCCAGGCGCCGCGCACGTCGGGCAGGCCGCGCCGCACGTCGATCTCGACCTTCGGGTCGGTGTACGGGCCCGAGGTGTCGTAGAGCGACACCGTCTCGCCGTTGGTGAGCCGCACGTCGCGCACGGGCACGAAAAGGTCAGGGCGGCTGCCGGGAATCACGCACTTGTGCGATGCGGGAAAGGGCTCACGCGTCAGCGACAGCAGCGCGGTGAACTTGTCAGGGGCATTCATCGATCGGGCACTCCTTGTAGAAAGACAGGGTGCTCCGCAATCGCTCGATGGCCTTCGGCAGATGCCCGCCACAGGAAGGTGTGACGGACCGAAGTCAGGGAGTGCAGCTCTTCTTACGCCGGTATGACCCGGATCAAGTTCGCGGGTCGGCACTTGCCATCTCAGCACGCCACATGCGTGCACCCCGGAGCGGGGCCTATTGTGCGGGCCGCCGCACGGGGCGTCAACCGGCGGGTTGCTGCAGGTCGCCGTCGAGGTAGTACCAGCGCTCACCCTCGCGCACGAAGCGGCTGCGCTCGTGCAGGCGCGTGGCGCCGCCGGTGGAGGCGCTGCGCTGGCGCGCGACGAATTCGACCTCCGCATGGTCGGCGTCGAGCACCGAGCGCGAACGCACGTCGAGCCCCAGCCATTTCACGCCGGGCTCGAACTCGATCGAGGCCGGGCGCTTGGTCGGATGCCAGGTGGCGAGCAGGTACGGGCCGCGCTCCAGCACAAAGGCGGTATAGCGCGAGCGCATCAGCGACTCGGCGTCGGGCGCGGGCGTGTTCTCGAAGTCGTCGACATAGCGGCCGCAGCACATCGTGTAGCCGATGGGCTTGTCGCGGCGGTCGGTGCGGCCGCAGGGGCAGGGTCCGGAGGTGGGATCGGTGGCGCTCATGGAGACCGCTATTGGAACATTTCCGCGCAGTGGCCCCGGCGTGCACCGGATGGGGGCATCCACCGTTGGCGCAGCGCTTGCTGGAAGCTACGCTTCCGGCACGAGGAGATGATGCGATGTACCTCACGGCCCCCGAGCACAAAGCGCTGCGCGGCGTCTTCACGCTGCTGGCCGAAGACAGCGGCGAGCGCGAGATCCGCGAGCGCCTCGGCTGGGCGCTGCTCGAGCTGCTGCGGGCCGACCAGTTCGCCTCGTACGTCTGGGACGCCGAGCGCGGCAGCTTCGGCGCGCGCGTGGCGCTCAACATGGACCCGGCCAACCTCGACCGCTATGCCGAATGGCACCAGCACCACGACCCGATCACCTTCGTGCTGCAGTCGCGACGGCGTGCGACGCGCGTGACCGAGGTGATGCCGCAGCGCGCGCTGATGCGCACGCCCTTCTTCTGCGACTTCCTCGCGCGCGACGGCCTGCATTGGGGCATGAACCTCCATGCGTTCGAAGGCGCGCGCGCGTTGGGCGACCTGCGCATCTGGCGCCGCAAGGGCCGCGGCGACTTCGGCGACCATGAGAAGGCGCTGCTCGACCTGGTGGAGCCGGCCTTCGCGGGTGCGCTCAGGCGTGCGCAGCAACAGCAGCAGCAGCGCGCGCCGGCCGCGTCGCTGCTGAGTGCGCGCGAGCAGCAGGTCGCCGATGCGGTGCGGCAAGGACTGACCGACAAGGAGATCGCGCGGCACATGGGCGTGGGCGTCCCCACGGTGCGCACCTACCTGCGCCGCATCTTCGACAAGCTCGGCATCGAACGGCGCTCGGCGCTCGCGGCACGCATGGGCGCGGAGGTGCCGGCCGCGCGCTGAGTGAGCCGCCTCTCGCGCGCTACTTCGGCGGCGCGGCGATGCGCCCGAGCACGGCCTCCACCGCGAGCCCCAGCGCCAGCAGCCGGCGATCGCTGCCGGCAGGGCCGTCGAGCTCCAGCCCGATCGGCAACCCGCTCGCCGCGCCGATCCCCGATGGCAGCTGCAGGCCCGGGATGCCGGCATTGCTGCCCGGGTCGGTGTTCTGGATCAGCGCGCCGAAGTTCTCGGGGCTGCTCGCCTCGGGCCCGGCCGCGAGCGCGACGCGGGGCACGGTGGGGAACACCAGCGCATCGAGCCGGTGCGTCGCAAAGGTGTCGCGGTAGAGCTTCTGCAGCGCCGGCCGAGCGGTCTTCATGGCGTTGTCATAGGCCGGCTTCGCATCGACCACGCCGTTCGGCGCAGGCAGCTTGCGCGGCACGACGAAGGTTTCGAAGGTGCCCTTGACGTCGGCGCTCGCGATGCCGGCAACCAGCTGCGCCATGTCGATGCCGGTGCGGTACTTCGCGAGGTAGACCGCCATGTCGTCGTGCGCCTCGTACAGCGCCACCGGAAAGCCGATGGCGCCGTTGAGTTCCATGAGCTTCGGCATCTCCACCTCGACCAGCGTTGCGCCGGCTTCGCGCAACTTGGCGAGCGCGGCGTCGGTGGCCGCACGCGTGTCGGCGTCGAGGTTCTCATGGAAGGCCGGCACCACGCCGAGCCGCACGCGCTTCAGGTCGGCCGAGCGAATTGCCGCGCCACCGGCGATCACGCGGTCGAGCAGAACCAGGTCGGCCACCGACGCGGCCATCGGCCCGGCTGTGTCGCGGGTGTGCGAAATGGGCGCGATGCCCTGCTGCGGATAGCGCCCCATGCTCGGCCGCAAGGCGGCGCAGCCGTTGAACGCGCACGGAATGCGCACCGAGCCGCCGGTGTCGGTGCCCAGCGCAGCCGGCACGATGCGCGCGCCCAGCGCGGCGCCATTGCCCGACGACGAGCCGCCCGCGATGCGGCGCACGTCGTAGGCATTGCGCACGCCCACTTCGGGCCCGCTCTGGAACGCCGGATTCCACCCCGTCACGCCGAAGGCCAGCTCATGCATGCTCGTCTTGCCGAGGATCACCGCGCCCGCCGCGCGCAGCTTCGCGACCACCGGCGCATCGGCAGCGGGCATGAAACCCTTCAGCGCGGGCGTGCCCGCCGTGGCAGGCAAGCCCTGCACCTGGATGTTGTCCTTGATCACCACGGGCAGGCCGGCCAGCGGCTTGCACGCCGCGCTACCCCGCTCGCGCTGCTGTGCATCCGCGGCGCGCGCGGCCTTCAGCGCGCCTGCTTCGTCGAGCGTGACGAAGGCATTCAGCTCGGGCTTGGCCTTGGCCCGCGCGAGCGAGGCCATCACGAGTTGCTCGCTGGAGAGCGTGCCGGCGCACAGCTGGCGGACCGCTTCGGTGGCGGTGAGCGCGGCCAGGTCAGCGGCGGCAGGCTGCGCGGTTGCGGCGGCGGCGCAGCACAGGAACGAGGAAACGAAAACGGTTTTGTGGGACGACTTGGGCACGACAGAACCTCCGATGACGAGGCCGCCATGCTGCACCGGCGCCGCGGTGCTGTCTGTCGTCGAAACCGATGACAGGCAGCGCGGCGGCCACTCAGGCCAACGCGCGCTGGATCAGCAGCTTCTGGATGTCCGACGTGCCTTCGTAGATCTGGCACACGCGCACGTCGCGGTAGATGCGCTCGAGCGGAAAGTCGTTCACGTAGCCATAGCCGCCGAGCGTCTGGATCGCGGCGCTGCAGACCCGCTCGGCCATCTCGCTCGCGAACAACTTGGCCATCGCGGCCTCCTTGAGGCAGGGCCGGCCCGCATCGCGCAGGCTCGCGGCATGCCAGATGAGCTGGCGCGCCGCCTCGATCTGCGTGGCGCAGTCGGCCAGGCGGAAGCCCACGGCCTGCTGATCGAAGATCGCGCCGCCGAAGGCCTGGCGTTCCTTCGCATAGGCGAGCGCGACCTCGAACGCGTTGCGCGCCATGCCCACGCTCTGCGCCGCGATGCCGATGCGCCCGCCTTCGAGCGCGCCGAGCGCGATCTTGTAGCCCTCGCCCTCCTGCCCGATCAAGTTTTCGGCCGGAATGCGGCAGCCGTCGAAGTTGATCTGCGCGGTGTCGCTGCTGTGCTGGCCGAGCTTGTCCTCGAGCCGCGCCACGTTGTAGCCGGGTGCGTCGGTCGGCACGATGAACGCGCTCATGCCGCGCTTGCCGGCGGCCTTGTCGGTGACCGCGATCACGATCGCCACCTGGCCGTTCTTGCCGCTGGTGATGAACTGCTTCACGCCGTCGATGACCCAGCCGTCGGCATCCCGGCGTGCGGTGGTGCGCAGGCTCGATGCATCGCTGCCGGCCTGCGGCTCGGTGAGGCAGAAGGCGCCGAGCATGCGCCCCTGCGCCAGCGGCTCCAGCCATTGCTTCTTCTGCTGCGCGTTGCCGTAGCGCATGAGGATGGCGTTGACCGGGCAGTTGGTCACGCTGATCGCGGTGCTGGTGCCGCCATCGCCGGCGGCGATCTCTTCGAGCACGAGCGCGAGCGTCAGATAGTCGAGCCCGGCGCCGCCGTGTTCCTCGGGCACGCAGATGCCGTAGGCGCCGAGCGCCGCGAGCCCTTGGTGCGCTTCCTTCGGAAAGATGTGCTCGCGGTCCCAGCGCGGCGCGTGGGGCCGGAGCTCGGCTTGCGAGAACTCGCGCACCGCGTCGCGGATGGCTTCCTGGTCGGCACTGAGCAGCATGTCGAAATTCCTTCAGTGGACGAGGCGGTCGCCGCCGGGCCGCCCCAAGGCGGACCGCGCCTCCCCCTCGGGGGGTGGAGTTACAGGAGCGAAGCGAGTGAAAAGCCGGGGGGCATTATTTTCCGGCGCCCAGGTCCATGATCAGGCGGGCCGCCATGTACAGGCGGCGCGGGATCGCGCTGATGTCGACGTACTCGGCCTTGTCGCTGTGGTAGCCGAAGCCCGGCAGGCCCAGGCTCTCGATCACCGGCTTGCCCGACAGCGCCGCATAGGCCGCATCGGTGCCGCCGCCAGTGCGTTCTTCGACGCCGAGCGTGCCGCCCGCCTCCTTGTAGAAGGCGACGGCCTTGTCGACCAGCTTGCGGCCGCCCTCGCCCGCATTGAAGGCCGGACGGCCGCGAGTGATGAGCACCTTGACCTCGGCCTCGGGCAGTTTTTTCTGCTGCGCACGCTCCTGGAGCGTCTTCATCGCGGCGTCGAAGTCTTCGTTGCGCGCGTAGCGCACGTCGGCATTCAGCGTGGCGCTCGCCGGGATGATGTTCGACACGTTCCCGGCCTTGGCGATGGTCCAGTTGAAACGCAGGTTCTTCGACTTGTCGTCGATGTCCATCGTGCGCAGCACGAGGTCGGAGGCTTCCACGAGCGCGTTCACGCCGAGCTCGGGCGCCGCACCCGCATGCGAGGCCTTGCCGGTGATGTTGACCTGCACGTAGGCGATGCCCGAAGTGCCGAGCGAGAGCTTCTCGTCGCCGGCGCTCGTGGGTTCGAACGACAGCACGTAGTCGGCCTGCTTCGCTTCTTCCTGGATCAGGTCGCGCGAACCGAAGGAGCCTTTTTCCTCGTCGGTGTTGAACAGCACGGTGATGGTGCCGAAGTCGCGCACGCCGTAGTCCTTGATCAGCAGCTTGAGCGTGTGCAGGATCACGGCATTGCCGCCCTTGTCGTCCGCGATGCCGGGGCCGTAGGCCTTGTCGCCCTCGATCCTGAACGGCGCCTTGGCGAGCGTGCCCTTCGGATAGACCGTGTCCATGTGCGCCATCAGCAACAGGTTCTTGCCGCCGCGGCCCTTGAGCTTGCCGACGATGTTGTCGCCCACCACGAGCCCGGCCGACTTGTGGCGCGTGACCGTGAAGCCGAGGTTCTTGAGTTCGCCCTCGAGGTACTGGCCCGCGGCCGCGAGGCCTTCGGCGTCACCCGTGCCGGTCTCGAGGTTGACGAGCTTCTCCAGCGTCTTGATCAGCGCGGGCTGCTCGTCGGTGGCGGCCTGGAACAGCACGTTGTCGCGCTTCTGGGCCCAGGCGGGTGTGATGAGCGCAAGGGCGAGCAGCGTCGCGATGGCGTTGCGTTGTGCAGCCAGATACATGATGAGCAACATCTCCAATCAAGAACAATGTTGCCATTCTAGGTACCGGGCGAACGCCGCAAACACCCAGACCTGCGAGGGTTCAGTCGAAACCCATGTCGACGCAATCCTTCATGGAGAAGTCGGTCCGTTCCAGTTCATCGGCCAACATAAGCAGCGCAGCGGCATCTTCTCGCCGTGCTTCTCGGCGCAGGTTCTCCAGCATCCGCCGCGGCCGATGGGTCGCGCGGGATTGCGTATCGACGGACAGCCAACAATACAGTCGCGTCAACTCCGAATGCGAGCGCGACCAACGGCGCTGGAAGTACGTGATGAGCCCATTCAGATCATGGGCGTAGCCCTTCTGGCGCGCCCTGAACTCCAGGGAAATGCCTTGTTCGAGATCAGGCGCATGTCCGTCGAGGCCCAAAATCAAGCGGCGGCCCAGTTGCAGGCTGCACTCGGGATGGCCCCTTTGCGCGCCCTCCTTCAGCCATCGCCGCGCCTGCGCCCGATCGGCCTCCGTTGCCTTGTCCTGCGCCTGGTCGACCAGCGCGGTCATGAGGCACATCGCGCCCGTGTCGCCAGTCTTCGCCAGTTCCTCCAGCCGAGCCATCGGCCCCGTCAAGGGATGGATACTGCCTCTTTCGGGCTGGAGCACCTGCAGTGCGATGTGCGCCAGTTCGAGCCCTTCGCCGGCCATCGCGCGCCATCGATCTTCGCGCATTTCGCCGGGCGAGGGTCCGCGATACCGGCCGCTCTCCCGATTCCATAGCGGCAACTCGGAAAACAACTCCCTTTCGAGCGTTGCGCGTCGCTCCGAATCAAGTTGCTGCGCTTTTGCGGCATCAAAGGCAGGCAGATCAAAGCGCGGAAAATACTCCCGCGTCACTTCGTAGACGAGCAGCAGACATGCCCCAACCAGAATGGCCGCGCCGACCCACGTGGGCCAATGAGGCAACGCAGAACGGGATCCGGGCACCTAGTTCGACGTCCCGACAAGTTCGACATGCGACGAGCATCCGCTGTCGGACACCCACCAGCCGATGAGCGATCGCTCCGCGCCAGGGCCCGAAAATGCATGTCCATGGTCGTAATAGCCGGATCGTCCGATCATCGCCGGCCTGAGTTGCAGGCGGCTCCCCAGCAAACGCTCGACGCGTGCAGAGCGCACGTCGCAGATGGGGCGATCGATAAACCTCAGCTGCAGACGGCAGACGGTTGCACCGAGTTTCTCCGTTCGCAGGAAGCTCCCGCCGATCGACGCGTCCGTAGAAAGGAATTCGGCAACGCTTGCGCCCGCATTCAGACTGTCGGTGTCGCGTGTCTGAAGCTTCAGCTTTTGCTTCAGTGCGGACGGATCGCACAAGACGGCGGTTCCGGCTCGGCCGATTTCCGCAAACTGTACAAGCAGTTCGTCGTCTCTCGAAGTCCAGGCACCACGATGCGAAAGCGCAAACCATCCCGCAACAATCAATACGCAAAGCAACGATATCAATTGCGGAATAAATCGACGTCGAAATAGCGGGATGCCTTCGGGCGAAGCGTCTTTTTTATATTCACCGTGCAGGCCCGGAGTGCTGCCTCCGGGCCCTTTGGGCCTGATCATTTTTCTCTCCCTGAATCACGATCCGCGTCGCTTTAACGCGCTCGGACGGCTCGGATGTTAGCAGCCGGAAAGGGAGAAATGTTGATTAATTAAATGATCGAATTTGCCAATAAATTGCAGTTGTCAATTAGCTGAGCAATTCGAGTGCCACCGCCGTGCCTTCCCCGCCGCCGATGCACAGCGTCGCCACGCCGCGCTTCTTGCCGCGCGCCTTGAGCGCATGCAGCAGCGTGACCATGATGCGTGCGCCGCTCGCGCCGATCGGGTGGCCGAGCGCGCAGGCGCCGCCGTGCACGTTGACGATCTCGTGCGACACGTCGAGCTCATGCATCAGCGCCATCGGCACCACCGCGAAGGCCTCGTTCACTTCCCACAGGTCGACGTCCTTGACGGCCCAGCCGGTCTTCTTGAACAGCTTGGCGACGGCGCCGACCGGTGCGGTCGAGAACCATTCGGGCTGCTGCGCATGCGTCGCATGGCCCACGATGCGCGCGATCGGCCTGGCGCCGATCTTCTTCGCGTGCGACTCGGTCATCATGACGAGCGCCGCGGCGCCGTCGTTGATCGACGAACTCGAGGCGGCGGTGATGGTGCCGTTCTCTTTCTTGAACGCGGGCTTGAGGGTGGGGATCTTGTCGAGCTTGACCTTGCCCGGGCCTTCGTCGATCGAGATCACGGTGTCGCCGCCGCGGCCCTTCACGGTGACGGGCGCGATCTCGTCCTTGAATGCGCCGGATTCGGTGGCGGCCTTAGCGCGCTCCACGCTGGCGATGGCGAAGGCATCCTGCTGCTCGCGCGTGAACTTGTACTTGGCCGCGCAGTCCTCGCCGAAGGTGCCCATGGAGCGGCCAGGCTGGTAGGCGTCCTCGAGGCCGTCGAGCATCATGTGGTCGAAGATGCGGTCGTGGCCCATGCGGTAGCCGCCGCGGCCCTTGAGCATGAGGTACGGCGCGTTGGTCATGCTTTCCATGCCGCCCGCCACCATCACCTCGTGCGTGCCCGCGAGCAGCAGGTCGTGCGCGAGCATGGCCGCCTTCATGGCCGAGCCGCACATCTTGCTGAGCGTGACCGCGCCCGCGCTGTCGGGCAGCCCGCCCTTGTAGGCCGCCTGGCGCGCCGGCGCCTGGCCCTGGCCCGCCATGAGGCAATTGCCGAACAGCACTTCGCCGACGCTGTCGGGCGCAATGCCGGCGCGCGCCACGGCGGCCTTGATGGCAGCGCCACCGAGGTCGTGCGCTGCGAGCGAAGAGAAGTCGCCCTGGAAACTGCCCATGGGCGTGCGGGCGGCGCCGACGATGACGATGGATTCGGACATTTCAGGTCTCCTTGGAGTGATAGAGAAAAAACGGACTTCCGGACGCAGAGGACGCGAAGGTTCCGCGAAGGACGCGAAAGAAGACATTCAAAATTATTTCGGTTTTCTTTTGCGCTCTTTGCGAAACCTCCGCGTCCTCTGCGTCCGGCTGTTGGTATTTTCAAAAATGCGTCGCATGCCCCTCGTGCGGGAAGCGCTGCGACTCTTCGTACGGAAACACGTCGAGCATCTGCCCGGCCTCGATGCGCTCCTTGTGGTGCTGCCAGAAGGCGGCATCGAGCAGGTCGGCATGGTGCGCCATGAAGGCCTCGCGCACGGCGTCGTTGCCGAGCAGAAAGGGGCCGAAGGTCTCGGGGAACACGTCCTTCGGGCCCACCGAATACCAGACCTCGCCGCTCATCTCGTCTTCCTCGTTGCGCGGCGGCGGCACCTTGCGGAACTTGCAGTCGGTGATGTATTCGATCTCGTCGTAGTCGTAGAACACGACCTTGCCGCCGCGCGTGACGCCGAAGTTCTTCCACAGCATGTCGCCGGGAAAGATGTTGGCGGCGACCATGTCCTTGATGGCGTTGCCGTACTCGACCACCGCATGCTCGAGCTGATCCTGGGCGCGCCGCGCCTGCGCCGGGCTTTCGGGGTTGGCGAGCGTGTCGAAGGCCTCCTGCAGGTAGATGTTGAGCGGGATCATGCGGCGCTCGATGTAGACGTGCTTGAGCACCAGTTCCATCTCCCCGTTGCCGTCGCGGTCGCCGATCTCGAGCTGGCTCGGCGCGAATTTCTGGATCTCCTCGATCAGCTCGGGCTCGAAGCGGTCGAGCGGAAAGCCCACGTCGCTGTACTCCAGCGTGTCGGCCATGCGCCCGACGCGGTCGTGCTGCTTCACCAGCAGGTACTTGCCCTTGATCTGCTCGCGCGTGGTGTCCTTCTGCGGCGGATAGAAGTCCTTGATGACCTTGAACACGAAGGGGAAGGAAGGCAGGTCGAACACCAGCATGACCATGCCCTTGATGCCGGGCGCGATGCGGAAGCGGTCGCTCGAATAGTTCAGGTGCGAGAGGAAGTCGCGGTAGAACAGCGTCTTGCCCTGCTTGGCGAGGCCGAGCGCGTTGTAGATCTCGGCGCGCGGCTTGCGCGGCATCAGCGAACGCAGGAACTGCACGCAGGCCGAGGGCACTTCCATGTCGACCATGAAGTACGCGCGCGCAAAGCTGAAGAGCATCTGCAGGTCGTCCTCGCCGAACAGCACCGCATCGACGTAGAAGCGGCCCCGGCTGTCATGCAGGATCGGCAGCGCGAACGGCAGCTCGGTGAAGCCGTTCATGATCTTGCCGACCACGTAGGCGCCCTTGTTGCGATAGAACAGGCCCGAGAGCACCTGCAGCTGGAAATTGGCACGCAGCTTCACCTGGTCGAAGCGCCCCATCATGGCGCCGGCCACGCGCTCGGCGTCGCGCCGCTTGTCGGCGAAGCTGCCCTGCAGCGCATAGTCGTCGAGCATCTGCTCGATGGTGTCGGCCAGCGTCTCGTCGCTCGGGTAGTAGGGCCGGTAGGTGGGCGCGCCGCGCGGCTCGATGTATTCGGTGCTGATCGCCGGACGCACGAAGATGAAGTCGTTCTGGAAGTAGGCGCGGTGCAGGATCTTCGTGGTCACCGAATTGAAGAAGCTCTCGGCCAGCTCGGGCTGGTGGTGGTCGACCAGAAGGCCGATGAAGTGCAGCTTGACCTGGTGCCACACCTCCATCGGCTGTTCGCCGGCCTTGAACTCCTTCTCGAGGCGGGCCACCGCCTCGTTCACCCGCAGGTCGTAGAACTCGATGCGCTCGCGCTGGGCGCGCTGCTGGCCATGCCAGTCGGCTGTTTCGAACCGGTGCTTGGCGCGCGCCGACTCGGCGCGAAACAGCGTGTAGTGGCGATTGAAGCCGTCGATCATCGCCTTGGCGATGTCATAGGCCAGCGGAGAATCGAGGCGCTGCGGGAACATGCGTTCAGCCGGCGCTTGCGGGTGCCGCGCCCTGGCCGGCTTCTTCGCCGGCGGCCACGGCGGCGCGCGGCAGCGGCGTGGCCTCGGGCGGCGCGCTCCACTTGAAGCGGATGCGCTGCACCGCGGCCTTGTAAATCGCGTCGAGCGGCTTGGCACCGTCCACGCTCAGGCCCAGGTCCTGCAGCAGGCCGTCGTGCACGCCAAAGGACCAGCCATGGATCGTGACCTGCTGGTCGCGGCTCCAGGCATCGACCATGACGGTGCTCACCGCCACGTTGACCACCTGCTCGGCCACGTTGAGTTCGCACAAGGCATCGGCGCGCACCGCTTCGGGCAGGCTGTCGAGCATCACGTGGTGCCGGTCGCGCACGTCCTGGATGTGGCGGATCCAGTTGTCGGCCAGACCGATGCGCTTGCCGCTGAGCGCGGCCGCCACGCCGGCGCAGCCGTAGTGGCCCACCACCATGATGTGCTTCACTTTCAGGTGCTCGACCGCGAACTGGATCGCCGAGAGCGCATTGAGGTCGGAGTGCACCACGATGTTCGCGACGTTGCGGTGCACGAACACCTCGCCGGGCTCGAGGCCGGTGATCTGGTTGGCGGGCACGCGGCTGTCGGAACAGCCGATCCACATGTAGCGCGGCGTCTGCTGCTTCACCAGGCCGGAGAAGAAGCCGGGCCGGTCGCGTTCCATCTGAGCGGACCAGGCACGGTTGTGGGCGAAGAGGTCGTCGAGGGTTTCGGTCATGGCGGTGATTGTCGATGAGTCGGGGTTGAGTGGAAGGTCGAGGCCGGCACTTCAGGCCGGCCTGGCGGCTTTCTGTGCACGGGCCAGGGCCGCGCGGCCTTTTTTCTCCTGCTCGCGCACCTCGGCCAGGTTGGCTTGCAGTTCGACGAGCTGCGCCTCGAGCTGCGCGCGGTGCGCGCCGAGAACGCCCAGGAACTTCTGCAGCTGCGCCGCGGTGTCGCGCGG
Source organism: uncultured Variovorax sp. (assembly GCA_946478645.1). Next base: position 8,789 of record CAMLCW010000041.1, on the reverse strand, counting down.
GCTGTCGTACATGTCGAGAATCTCTTTCGCCTCGGTCAGGCTCAGGCCGAGGCGCTTCGCGCGCAGCGTGAGCGTGAGCCGGGCCCGGTCGCGCGCCGTGTAGATGCGCTGCATGCCCGAGCGTTCCGGCGTGAGCAGGCCCATGTCCTCGTAAAAGCGGATGGCACGCGTCGTGAGGTCGAACTCCTTCGCAAGCTGGCTGATGGTGAAGGTCTGCGCGGACATGGGCGAAAAGTACGGGTGAAACGCGTCGGCAAGGGCGTTGCGGCGGCGACAGCAGGTTTGCACCAGCGTCTCTACAATGTTGCCATCAACCCATGACGTTTACGTAAACGTCAATCTTACATGAACCTCCTCGAACGCGAACTCCACTACCCCCTGGGCGACACCCTGCCCGCCCCCGGCGAAGCACTGGAAGTCGCGCCGGGCGTGCGATGGATCCGCATGCGACTGCCGTTCGCGCTCGACCACATCAACCTCTGGCTGCTGCGCGACAGCATCGGCGGCGTCGAGGGCTGGACCGTGGTCGACTGCTGCATCGCGCACGACGAAGCGCGCGCCCAATGGGAACAGGTCTTCGAGACCCAGCTGCAGGGCCTGCCGATCCTGCGCGTGATCGTCACGCACATGCATCCCGACCACATCGGCCTGGCCGACTGGCTCTGCGCGCGCTGGAATGCGCCGTTGTGGATCAGCTCGACCGACTACCACGTGGCGCGCGTGCTCACCAGCACCGGCGACACGCTCGCGGGCGGCGAGGCGGCCGCGCGCTTCTTTGCCTCGCACGGCCTCAGCGACCCCGAGGCCATGGCCAAGATCCGCGCGCGCACCAGCTACTACGCGAACATGGTGCCTGCGGTGCCCGACCGCTTCGTGCGCATGATGGACGGCGACACCGTCATGATCGACGGCCATGCCTGGCGCTGCATCAGCGGCTACGGCCACGCGCCCGAGCACATCGCGCTCTACTGCGACGAACTGAAGCTGCTGCTCGGCGGCGACATGATGCTGCCGCGCATCTCGACCAACGTGAGCGTGCACGCGGGCGAGCCCGAGGCCAACTCGCTGCGGCTCTTTCTCGACAGCATCGACAAGTTCAAGGCGCTGCCGGCCGACACGCTCGGCTTGCCTTCGCACGGCAAGCCCTTCACGGGCATCCATCGCCGCGTCGACCAGCTGCAGGAGCACCACCGCGACCGCCTGGCCGAGCTGCTCGAGGCCTGCACCGCGGGGCCGCTGACGGCCGCCGAGGGCCTGCCGATCCTGTTCAAGCGCGCGCTCGATCTGCACCAGATGACCTTCGCGATGGGCGAGACGGTCGCGCACCTGCACCTGCTGTGGTTTGCGGGCCAGGTGCGGCGCGAGCTCGGCGAAGACGGCATCTACCGCTTCAGGGCGGCCTGAAAAGGCGCCAGCAGAGGTCGGCGCCCGGCGCGTCCCGGCCAGGGCCGCATAGACTTCGGGCCCATGAACATGCCGCACACGCTCGCCGCGCTGCGCGCCGGCCGGCTGACGGGCGCGCGGCGGCTCGACCTCTCTTGCGGGCTGACCGAGTTTCCGCAAGAGATCTTCGCGCTCGCCGATTCGCTCGAGATACTCAACCTGTCGGGCAATGCGCTCGACGCGCTGCCTGACGACCTGGGCCGGCTGCAGCGGCTGCGTGTGCTGTTCTGCTCGGACAACCGTTTCACCGAACTGCCCGCAGCGCTGGGGCAATGCCGCTCGCTCGAGATGGTCGGCTTCAAGGCCAACCGCATCCGCAGCGTGCCCGCGGCCGCGCTCGAACTGCCGCTGTTGCGCTGGCTGATCCTGACCGACAACCAGATCGAGGCACTGCCCGATGCGCTCGGGCGCTGCGGGCGGCTGCAGAAGCTCATGCTCGCGGGCAACCGGCTGCAAACGCTGCCCGCATCGCTCGCGGCCTGCGGCCAGCTCGAACTGCTGCGCATTGCCGCCAACCAGTTCGAGCGCTTGCCCGCATGGCTGGCGTCGCTGCCGCGCCTCGCGTGGCTCGCGGCAGCCGGCAATCCCTTCGATGCCGCCGCCGAGGACGCCGCCATCGCGGCGCCTTCGGTGCCGAGCGTCGCCTGGCCCGACCTGGCGCTGGGCCGGCAGATCGGCCAGGGCGCCTCGGGCGTGATCCATGAAGCGGTGCTGCACGGTTCGCGGCCGGTGGCGGTCAAGCTGTTCAAGGGCACGGTCACGAGCGACGGCTGGCCGCACAGCGAGATGGCCGCGAGCGTCGCGGCCGGCGAGCATCCCACGCTGGTTGCAGCGCAGGGCCGCATCGACGGGCATCCCGAAGGCTGCGACGGCCTGGTGATGGCGCTCGTCGATACGGCGTTCACGGCGCTCGCGGATCCGCCGAGCTTCGACTCGTGCACGCGCGACGTGTACGCCGACGGCGCACGCTGGCCCTCGGCGGTGGCCCATCGCATCGCGCGCGACATCGCGTCGGCGATGCGGCACCTGCATGCACGCGGCATCGTCCACGGCGACCTCTATGCGCACAACATCCTGTGGCGGCCCGAGGCCGGCGCACGGCTCGGCGATTTCGGCGCGGCCTGGATGCCCGGCGCGCTCGGCGAGCCCCAGGCACGCGCCTTCCAGGCCGTCGAGATGCGCGCCTTCGGCTGCCTGCTCGAAGAACTGCTGGCGCGCTGCAGCGATGCGCCGGCGCCCGCCCTGGCCGCGCTCGCGGCGCGCTGCCTGCAGCCCGATACGGCCGCACGCCCGTCGTTCGACGAAGCGCTGCCGCTCATCGAAGCCGCGCTGCCGTCGCCATGACGCGCCGCCCGCCACCGCAACTGCCGCTGCCCACGCGCGACGGCGTCGGCCCGAGCTGCGTCGGCCTGCCGCAAGGCCCGTGGCCGACCATCGCCGAGTTCCTGATCGAGCGCTTCACCGCGATCACGCCCGAGGCCTGGCGCGAGCGCATGGCGGCCCACGACGTGGTCGACGAGCACGGCGTGCCCGTGACCGCGTCGCGCCGCTACGAGGCGCCGCTCAGGGTGTACTACTACCGCACGCTCGCGGGCGAGGCGCGCATTCCGTTCGAGGAGCAGGTGATCTACCGCGATGCCGACCTGCTGGTGGTCGACAAGCCGCCCTTCGTGCCCGTCGTGCCCACCGGCAAGTACCTGCACGAAAGCCTGCTGGTGCGGCTCAAGCGCAAGCTCGGCGTCGACGACCTGGTGCCGATGCACCGCATCGACCGCAGCACGGCGGGGCTGGTGCTGTTCTCGGTGCGGCGTGCCACGCGCGGCGCCTACCAGACACTGTTCCCCGAGCGCCGCATCGACAAGCACTATGAAGCGGTCGTCCCCTGGCAGCCGGGCGTCTCGGCGGTGCCGGCCGTCTACCGCAGCCGCCTGGTCGACGACGAAGCGCACTTCATGCGCGTGAGGGAAGACGCCGGCGAGCCCAATTCCGAGACGCGCATCGAGCTCGCGCAGCAGTCGGGCGGCCACGCGTTGCTGCGGCTTTCGCCCGTGACGGGGCGGCGCCACCAGCTGCGCGTGCACTGCATGGCGCTCGGCATGCCGATCGTCAACGACCCGATCTATCCCACGCTGCTGCCGCAGGGCGCCGACGATTTCGACCGGCCGCTGCAGCTGCTCGCCAGATCGGTGGCCTTCGATGATCCGCTGAGCGGCGAACGCCGCACTTTCACCAGCCCCCGGAGCCTGGCGCTGCCGCCAAGGTGACGGCGCGCGGGCGCGCGGCGCACTAAGCTCCCATCCGGCATCTTTCCCGACCCCGGAGACATCGACATGGACACTTCCCGACTCTTCTCGCTCGAGGGCCGCAGCGCCCTCATCACCGGCGGCTCGCGCGGCATCGGCCGCATGATCGCCGAAGGCTTTTTGGCCCAGGGCGCGCGCGTCTACATCTCGGCGCGCAAGGCCGAGGCCTGCGACGCCGCCGCCAAGGAGCTCTCGGCCTTCGGCCACTGCGTGTCACTGCCGGCCGACGTGTCGACGCAGGAAGGCATGAAGGCGCTGGTCGAGGCCTATGCCGGCCACGAGAAGACGCTCGACATCCTCGTCAACAACGCCGGTGCCGCCTGGGGTGCGCCCTACGACGAGTTTCCAGAGAGCGGCTGGGACAAGGTGGTCGACCTCAACATGAAGACGCCCTTCTTCCTCACGCAGATGCTCACGCCGATGCTGCGCGCCGGTGCGACCGACCACCTCGCGAAGGTGATCAACATCGCGTCGATCGACGGCATCGCGGTCAATCCGCTCGAAACGTACTCCTACGCGGCCAGCAAGGCCGGCGTGATCCAGCTGACGCGCCGCATGGCCACGCGGCTCGCGCGCGACCGCATCGTGGTGAGCGCCATCGCACCGGGCGCCTTCGCTTCGAGCATGAACAAGGATGCGCGCGACAACGCCGACGAGGTGGGCAAGCGCATTCCCGCGGGCCGCATCGGCAACCCCGAGGACATGGCCGGCGCGGCCATCTTCCTGGCTTCGCGCGCGGGCGACTACGTGCTGGGCTCGACACTGGTGGTCGACGGCGGCGTGATCCACACGCGCGGCACCGAATAAGAAGCTTGCGGCGTCAGCGCCAGCGCGGGACGGCTTCTTCCTTGAGCTGCTGGCGCAGCACGCCGTAGTCCGGCACCACGCTTTCCACCGTCTCCCAGAAGCGGTGCGAGTGGTCCATCACGCGCAGGTGCGCGAGTTCGTGCGCCACCACATAGTCGATCACGGGCAGGCGGAAATGGATCAGCCGCCAGTTGAGCCGGATCGAGCCGTCGGCGCTCGCGCTGCCCCAGCGGGTGGCGGCGTTGGAGAGCGACAGCTTCTGCCACTGCACGCCGAGCCGCGGCGCGAAGTGGTCGAGCCGCTCGATGAAAAGCCGCCGCGCGCTGCGCATGAGCCAGGCCTGCGCGGCATCGCGGATCTGCGACGGCGCTGCGTTCTGTGCCACCGCGAGGCGCAGCACGCGCGGTCCGGTGCCGCCCGGGCCGGCCTCGTCGAGCGTGCCGCCGACGCTGGAGAAGCCGTGCTTCGGATCGAGCCGGATCACGACCGGCTCGCCCATGAACGGAAATTCGGCGCCGTCCTTCCACTCGATGCGCGTGGCCTCGACCCTCGCCTGGCGCTGCTGCGTCTCGTGCAGCTTGCGCAGGATCCAGTCGGCTTTTTCATGCACCGCGGCGTCGACGTCGCGCAGCGGCACCCAGCGCGGCGCGCGCACCGACAGCCCCTCGGCGCCGACGAGAAAGCCGATCGTCTTGCGCTTGCCGCGCTTGAACTCGTAGGCCACGCGCGCCGAGCCCAGCACCACCTGGCGCGTGGCCTGCGGATGCACGAAGCTCGCGAGCGCCAGCGTGTCGCGCAGCGGGATCGCGGGCGGCGCAGGTGGTGGGGGCGGCAGGGGCGGCGCGGGCGCAGGGACCTCGCTGCCGAGCCCTTCGAACAGGTCCATCGTGAACTGCAGCAGTGCCCGCATCGTCCGGCTCTTTCCTGCCCGCGCGCGTGTTCGCTTCAGCGCCCGTGCGCCTGCTGCGCCTGCACGGGCGGGCTGTCGTCGCGGTAGGCCTCGGGATCGAGCCGGCGCATCTCGGCCTCGATCCAGGCCTCGACCTCGCGCATCAGTTCGTCGGGCTTGCGTCCGGCGCTCGGGATGGCCGGGCCGATGGACACGTCGACCACGCCGGGGCGCTTGATGAAGGCCTTGCGCGGCCAGACCTTGGCCGAGGTGACCGCGATTGGAATGACCGGCACGCCGGTCTCGCAGGCGAGCCGCGTACCGCCGCTCTTGTAGGTGCCCTTCTGGCCGCGCGGAATGCGCGTGCCCTCGGGGAACATGATGATCCAGATGCCCTGCGCGAGCAGCTTGCGGCCCTGGTTCACCACCTTGTTGAAAGCCTGGGCGCGCTGGCTGCGATCGATGTGGATCATGTCGAGACGCGCCATCGCCCAGCCGAAGAAGGGCACATAGATCAGTTCCTTCTTGAAGACGTACGCCAGCGGGTGCGGCATCAGCGTGGGCATCAAAAAGGTCTCGAAGGTGGACTGGTGCTTGACCAGCAGGATCGCGCCCGCGAGCTTGTCGGTGGGCAGGTTCTCCATGCCGCTCACGCGGGTGCGGATGCCCAGCAGCACGCGTGCGCCGCCGATGGCCCAGCCGAGCCAGCGCGCGGCCATCCAGTAGAGCGGAATGCCGCGCTTCCAGAGCGAGCTGACGCACATGATGATGCCCCAGGGCACGACGGTGACGAGCATCCAGAGGGCATGGACCACGGAACGGAGAAAAGCCATCAGACAGCCACCTGCAGTGCGGCCTGCGCTTCGCGCGCAAGCAGAAAGTCGACAAAGGCGGCCAGGTCGTCGTGGACCATGGTGTTCGCCGGGTATTCGGAGGGAAGCGGATCGACGCCGCGGCAGGCGGCGCCCATGGCGGTGAGCAGCAGGTGCGGTTCGCAGCCCGCCGCGGCGCCGGCCTGAAGGTCGCGCAGGCTGTCGCCGGCCGTCGGCACGCCCTTGAGGTCGACGCCGAAGCGGTCGGCGATCTGGCGGAACAGCCCGGGCGCTGGCTTGCGGCAGCCGCAGTCCTCGTCGGGGCTGTGCGGGCAATAGAAGACCGCCTCGACCCGCCCGCCCACGGCCGCGAGCATCTTGTGCATCTTGGCGTGCATGGCGTTGAGCGAGGCCATGTCGAACAGGCCGCGCCCGAGCCCCGACTGGTTGGAGGCGATCACCACCTGCCAGCCCGCATGGTTGAGCCGGGCCACGGCCTCGAGCGCGCCGGGCAGCGGCGTCCACTCGACGTCGCTCTTGACGAAGTCTTCGCGGTGCACGTTGATCGTGCCGTTGCGGTCGAGGATGACGAGTTTCATGGGGTTGCCGAGCCTTCTGCTTCGAGCTGACGCCGCCGCGCCCAGGCGGCGATGGTTTTGACGGGATGCGTGCCAGGGTCCAGTTGCTCGATCCGCTGGACCAGCGTTTCGATCGAGACATGGCCATCCCTTAGCAGGAGGCGCACGAACTCGGCGTCCTTCTCACGCATGGCCACCGCTTTCGAGACGCAAAGGTCGTGCATCTCGGGGCACACGGCAGTGAGTTCTCCGAAGTAGTGCAGTGTCGCGCGGTCCATCCAATCGGCCGGCATGACTGCCGTCTTCGGTCCTACGCCGTCAGCGTGATAGCCGAACTCGTCGTGGAACTGTGAGAGCGCACCAATCGCGCCGTCGATCCTGTCGGACTTGTCCGGTGCATTGCCCGGATAGAGGTCGACCTCGTCCGACATGGTCAGCCGTTCATCGAGATCCTGCTGCAGCAGCAGAACCGCCTGGCTGCCTACGATCACGAAGGATTTTTCCCCGGAGATCTCGGCGGCGGCTCTCAGCACATGGAGCAATTGGTCGAGCTTCACGCGGCCATGGCCTCCCGCCGAATGCGCAGGCGCTCTTCTGGCGTCAGGAGGAACCCGAGCGGAGACATGCTGCGCAATGTGGCGGCATGCTCGGACTCCGAACAGACCACGCGTTCCAGTTGTGCCACGCTGCCACGCAGCAGGGATCGCCATTCGTCGCGATAAGCACGGCTCGACGCGGACATCCCGCCGGCCTCCCATCGATCGATGACGCGCAACGCCTGCTCGCGCAACTCATCGTGCGCGTGCAGCCGCGCCACCGCTTCCCGGTGAAAGGCCAGCGTGAAGCGTTCGATGTCTTGTTGCGACGGCATGTGACGATGCTGAACTGCGTGTTTTCAAGCGTCAAGCCGCCAGCCGCTCGAGCTGCGCCACGCGGTTCATTGCGACGTGCAGCGACATCAGCAGCCCGAGCCGGTTGAGCCGCAGGTCGGCCTGCTCGGCATTGACCATCACGCCGTCGAAGAAGGCATCCACCGGCTCGCGAAGGGCCGCCAGGGTCTGCAGCGATGCGGTGTAGTCGCCGGCGTCGAACTGCGCATTGGCGGCGGGCACGACCTCGGCCATGGCGGCATGCAGCGCGCGCTCGGCGGGTTCCTGCAGCAGCAGCTCGCTCACGTGCGCATCGGCCTCGGGCGCCTTCTTGAGGATGTTGCCGATGCGCTTGTTGGCGGCGGCCAGCGCGGCGGCGGCAGGCAGCGCGGCAAAGGCGCGCACGGCTGCTAGCAGGCGCGGCACTTCGCCCAGGCGCTGGGGCCGCGGTGCGAGCACGGCGTCGACTTCCTGTGCGCTGGCACCCTGCTCGCGCAGGCTGCCCGCGAGCCGGTCGAGCACGAAGTCCTGCAGCTCGGCGGTGGCGCGCTGGCGGTCGAAGCCCTCGATGCCCTCGAACTGCGCCGCGGCGTCGGCCAGCAGCGCGTCGAGGTCGAGCGGCAGGTTCTTCTCGCTCAGCATGCGGATCACGCCGAGCGCATGGCGGCGCAGCGCGAACGGATCGCGGTCGCCGGTGGGCAGGTTGCCGATGCCGAACATGCCGACCAGCGTCTCGAGCTTGTCGGCCAGCGCCACCACGAGGCCGACGGGATTGCGCGGCAGCGCGTCGCCCGCGAAACGCGGCTTGTAGTGGTCTTCGATCGCGTCGGCCACCGCGGCATCGAGGCCGTCGTGCAGCGCGTAGTAGCGGCCCATGGTGCCCTGCAGTTCGGGGAACTCGCCCACCATGTCGGTCAGCAGGTCGGCCTTGGCAAGCTGCGCCGCCTGGGTGGCCCGGGCCGCGAGCGTGGCGTCGCCGAGCTGGCCGCCCAGCGCCTCGGCGATGCCGCGCGCGATGCGCATGACGCGCTCGACGCGCTGGCCCTGCGTGCCGAGCTTGTTGTGATAGACCACCTTGGCCAGCGATT
>CAMLCW010000040.1 GCA_946478645.1 uncultured Variovorax sp. | reverse complement strand
ATCATTCGTCGTGACTGGAGTTCAGACGTGTGCTCTTCCGATCTAGCAGCGCGACGACCACCAGCGCCACCAAGGTCAGCAGCAGCGGGCTGAACACCAGGCCGAACAGCTTCTTGATCATTTCGTCACTCCCGCCGCGGCCACCTGCTCGGTCCCAGCCAGCAGCACGATCTCGACGCGCCGGTTGCGCGCGCGGTTGGCCGGCGAGTCGTTGGGCGCCACGGGCTCGGCGTCGGCCTTGCCGTCGGCGCGCATGCGCGCCGGCTCGACCAGCGTGGTGAGCGCGCCGCGCACCGCATCGGCGCGCGCGGCCGACAAATGCCAGTTCGACGGATAGCGCAGCGAGCGGATCGGCTGGTTGTCGGAATGGCCGGTGATCAGCACCTCGCCCTTCACCTCGGCCAGCGCCTGGCCGATGCGGCGCAGCACCGGCAAGGAGGCCGCCATCGGCTCGGCGCTGCCGGAGCCGAAGAAGGAATCGCCGCGCAGACGCACCGTGCTGCGGTCGGCCTCGTCGGTCACGGTGACCAGGCCTTGCTTGATCTCGGGCTCGAGGAAGCGCGCGAGCCGCGGCGCCTTGGCGGGCGTGGCCGGCGGCGCGATCTGGATGTTGGGCACGCGCAGGCTGGAGACGGCCGCATAGGTGGTGTCGGAGCGGTGGTTGAGCGCGAGCCGCAGGCCGAACCATGCCAGCGCGAGCAGCAGCGCGAAGCCGGCCGCGAACACCCACAGCGGCAGCGATTCGCGCAGCCGCACCGTGCCCGCGCCCTGGCCGCGCCAGTGCGGCGAGAGCTCGGCCTCGAGCGGCGGGCGGTCCTTGGCGATCAGGTCGGCGAGCCGCTGGCGCACCGAATCGAGCTGCGCGCGGCCGTTGTCGACCACGCGGTAGCGGCCCTCGAAGCCGAGCGCGAGCACGCTGTAGATCAGCTCGAGCAGGTGGCGGTGCGTGGGCACGTCCTGCGCGAGCTTGGCGAGCAGCTGGAACACCTTCTCGCCGCCCCAGGTCTCGTTGTGGAACTGCACCAGCAGGCTCTGCTTGTTCCAGCCCGCCTGCACGCCCCAGGGCGTGTTGGCGACCGCCTCGTCGAGCGAGGTGCAGAGCACGTAGCGCGCGGCGAGCACCGTCTCGTTGGCGATGCCTGCGCGGCGCGCGGCGGCGTCGAAGCGGTTCACTTCCTCGGCGGTGGAGGCGCGCAGCGCGGGCACGTTCGGCGGCTGCGCGAGGTTGCGCAGCTTGCCGATGAGCACCAGCAGCCGGCCCGCAGCCGAAACCAGCGGATTGAGCAGCCCGAGCTCGCCGACCTCGGCCGGCGCCACGTCGCCCGCAGGCATGAAAGGCGGGGGTGCAGCCGCCGCCGGCGCACTGCCCGCCGGCGTGCGCGGCTTGGGCTTGATGACCGTGCGCTCGGACTCGAACGCCGCGAAGGGGTCGGGTGTGGTCATGATCGGATGGCCCAGAAAGCCAGGTCGAGGCCCGGGAAGTCGCCCGCGATGTGCATCGCGATGCCGCCCGACTGCTCGAGCTGGCGCCACAGGTCGCTGTTGCGCGTCTCGAGCTCGAAGTAGTTGGCGCCCGCGTGGAACGGGATCTGGCGCGGCGCCACCGGCAGCGGCGTGAGCGTGACGCCCGGCAGCGCGAGATTGACGAGGTCGCGGATGCGCTCGACCGGGCCGATCTTGACTTGCGTGGGAAAGCGCGCGCGCAGCGCCTCGCTCGGCATGTGCGCGTTCACCGCGAGCACGAAGGTGGCGTTGCGCTGCAGTTCCACGTCGGTCACCACCGCCACGCGCACGCCGTGCTTGCGGTCGTGCAGGTCGATGCGGATCGCCGACTGCTCGAGCACCATCGAGAGGCTGCGGCGCAGATCGTCCATCAGCGGACGGAAGCTCATCGCAAGGTCGTCGTGCACGTAGGGGCCGAAGCGCGTGACGCGGCGTGAATCGCGAAAGCTCGCAAGGTCGCCGGCCAGCCCGAGCGCGTGCTCGAAGAACTCGCGCGGATGCAGCATCGCGCTCTTCGCCAGGTGCGCGAACACCGCCTCGTTGCGGTTCACGGTCTGCAGCAGCATGAAGTCGGCGATCTCGGCCACGCCGCCGGTGCCGCCCTGCGTCATGCGCCCGGCCAGCGCCTCGCCGCGCTGGCGCAGCAGGCCCAGCAGTTCGTCGAGCCAGGAACGGATCACCGCATGCGCCGCCACGTCGAGCAGCGGCGGCAGCATCGTGCGGTCGAGCTGGACCTGGTTGTCGACGCGGCGCTCGACCACGCGCGCCACGCCCAGCGTGGTCCAGGCGTCGGTCGCCTCCCTCGCGCGCATCAGGCGGGTGTGCAGCTGGCCGAGCTGCAGCATCGCGGTGCGCTCGCCGGCGGTGTTGGAGTCGGGCACCTCCGACTCGAGCACGCGGTGGCGCACCAGTTCCTCGTATTCCTCGGCATCGGCCTCGCGCGCACCCGCGCGGCGCAGCGGCAGCGCGAGCACCACGGCCTCGTCGCGCATCGCGCCCGGGATGTCGATCGGTTCGGGCAGCGGATCGACCGCCGGCATGTCGAACACCGTGCCGTCGCCGAAGACGCCGACCGCGCGCACCAGCGCGAGCTTGCCGAGGGTGAGCGCCGCGGCGTCGATCTCGATCTCGGCGAAACCCCAGGCGTACGGCGTGGTCGAGCGCAGCAGCACATGCCGCGCATGGTCGCCATGACGCTCGCTCTGCTGCAGGTGCTGGGGCTGCAGCAGCATCCCCTCGCTCCAGACCACTTTTGTTCGCCAACTCATCCGCACTCCGTCAAAGGCAAGGGCTGCCCGAAGAGCTGGGAGTTTCCGGCGCGGCGCCCGGCGGGCAAATCCGCCTAACGGCCTAGGCGGCGGGTTTTGGAGCTACGGCGAAGGGAGTAGTGGCGGTTTTTCGCTCAGCGCGCCGCGGTGTCGGTGGCCGCGCCGAGCCGCTCGCGCCGGGTCCGGTAGACCTGGTCGACGCGCTGCAGGCGCCGGCTGCGCGAAGCCTCGTCGACCCATTCCGCGGCCATGGCGCTCTGCCGGCCGAGCTGGTGTTCGAGCTGCGCCTGGGGCAGCAGCGCGCGGTCGTCGGCCACGGCATAGCCATAAGCCGCGCGCAGGTCCTTGAGCACCTCGCGCTCGGCCTCGGCGCGCGGCCCCTTGCCCTGGCCGTAGCCCGTCAGGAAGGCCTGGACCCTGGCCTGGAACGCGGCCGGGTAGCTGCGCCGCAGCACCATCAGCGCGCCCGGCGGCGGGCCCGATTCCCAGACGATGTGCAGCCGCGCGGCCTCGACCGGGAACTGCTCCCTGAAGCGTTCGAAATCGGTCGTGTTGTTGGTGGCCACGTCGGCATCGCCGTTGGCGACCGCCAGCGCCGTGGCCTGGTGGGTGCCGATGAACTCGCCGCCGAAGCGGGTTTCCATCGCGATGTTGCGCGGCAGGAAGAGCTGGCTCTGCGGCACCTGGAATCCCGTGACCGACCGGCTGTCGCCGCGCGCCAACAGCCAGCGCTCGGGCTCGGCAAGCACCGCCGCGAGCGTGCTCGGCTCACCGGTGCGGCGCGTCAGCAGCACCGCGCGGTGCGCCGGCATGCCGGGGCGGCGCGCGATCTGCGCCACCACCGTCATGCGCTTCTGCATCACCGCGTCGAGCGCGATCTTGGCCGACAGGAACGCCATGTCGATCTCGTCGCGCTGGATGGCGCGGTCGATCGCCTCGTACGACGCGACCGAATACAGGCTCACGGGCACGCCCAGCGCGCGCGCCATGTCCTCGAGCAGCGGCATCCACAGCGCCCGCGACTCGACCGCCCCGCCGAGCGGCAGCACGCCGAAGCGCACCGGGCCGGCGGGCAGCGCCATGTCCGGCGCCTGCGCCGCCGGCGCGGCGCAGGCCCCCAGCAGCGCGAGCCCCGCCGCCAACAGGCGCACGGCGAGCAGAAAGCGTTGCATGGCCGCGGCCGTCATCGTCATCGGCCGGGCGGCGGATCTTGAAGCGCGGCGGCCTGCTCGGCGTAGCTGCGGTCCAGGCGCAGGAGGCGCGCCTGGCGCGCGGCCTCGTTGACCCACTGCGCGTTCATCGCGTTCTGCTTCGCGAGCTGGTAGGCCAGCTTCGCGGCAGGCTGCAGCGAACTGTTGTCGGCGACCACGAAGCCCGCCAGGTCGTGCAGCGACTTGAGCACCGTGCGCTCGGCATCGCCCTGCGGCCCCTTGGCGCGGCCGTAGCCCACGAGGAACGACTGCACCCGGCCGACCAGTTCGGGCGGGTACGCGCGCCGCACCACGATCTGCGCATGGGGAATGAGGTCCGACTCCCACAGCACCTGCAGCCGCTGCGCTTCGGCCGGGAAGCGCTGCCTGAAGCGCTCGAAGTCGGCCGTGTTGTTGGTGGCCACGTCGGCCTCGTTGTTGGCCACCGCGAGCGCCGTGGCCTGGTGGGTGCCCACGATCTCGCTCAGGAAGCGCGTCTCCATGGCGATGTGGTTGGGCAGGAAGAACTGCAGCTGCGGCACGATGAAGCCCGACACCGACTGCCGTTCGCCGCGCGCGAGGCGCCAGCGCTCCGGCTCGGCCAGCAGGCCCTTCAGTGTGTTGAAGGGCGGTGCGCGGCGCGCCAGCAGCAGCGCCCGATAGCCGGGCAGGCCGTCGTGGCGCACCACCTGCGCGACGACCTTCATGCGGCGCTGGGTCACGGCGTCGAGCGCCATCTTGCCGGAGAGGAACGCCATGTCGACCTTGTCGTCACGGATCGCCTGCTCGAGCGCCTCGTACGAATTGACCGACAGCACGCTCACGGGCCGCGCGATGGCCCGGCTCAGTTCGGCGAGCAGCGGGTCCCAGTCGCTGCGCGACTCGAAGGCGCCGCCGAGCGGCAGGATGCCGAAGCGCACGGGCGCCTGGGCGGGCTCGGCCACGGCCGCCAGCGGCATGCCGGCGGCCAAAGCGATGGCGGCGGCACCCCGGCGCAGCCAGGCGGCGGCCCGCCCGAGGCGGGAGCGGGGATGATGACGGCAACGCGGAAAGGCCTGCATGATCAGACAAAAGCAACATGGCGCCAACGCGTGTCAGCGGTCTAACATGAGCGGAATCGGTCGCAATTAGATATCAAATACACAAATGAGCGGCAAATTCGTGACGTTTGTCATTTCTTCCGCCCTCCGGGATCGCCCCGACGGGGCATGACCTGCTGCCGCCGGACATACCCATGAAATGGAACTTCCGCGTCCTGCGCGGGCTGGCACGGCTGACCTTCGCGCAGCAGTTGATCCTGCTGGCGCTGGTGCCGGCCACCGCGGCCACGATCGCGGCGATCACGGTGCTGACGCGCCAGCACCTGGCGAACCTCACCGAACTGATGCGCGCCAATGCGCAGACCGTGGCGCTGCAGGTGGCCTCCGCCGCGCAGGCGCCGCTCGCGCGCATGGACCGCCGCGCGCTCGCGCGCACGGCCCACTCGGGCACCTACCAGCCGCATGTGCAGCAGGTGCAGATCTGGTCGGAGGACGGCGAGATCGTGGCCAATTCCGAAACGGTGGACCGCGCGCGCGGCGAGGGGCTGCGGCTCGTGCTGCCGATCGTGGGCGACAACGGCCAGCCGAGCGGCAAGGTGATGGTCGAGATGAGCCTCGAGGCGGTGCAGCAGGCGCGGCGCTCGGTGTGGCTCAACGTGGTGCTGGTGCTGGCCACCAGCCTCGTGGGCGTGGGGCTGGCCGGCTGGTGGGCGGCGCGCCGCATCAGCGAGCCGATCCGCGCGCTCGGCAAGGCGGTCGACCGGCTCGGGGCCGGCGAGGCGGCGAGCGTGGCGATCGAAGGCACTTCCGAGGTGCGGCATCTGCAGCACGGCTTCAACCAGGCGGCGCGCGCCCTGGCCGAAAGCCACCGGCTGCTGCAGAGCCGCATCGCCGAGGCCACGGCCGAACTCGCGCGCAAGAACCAGCAGCTCGAGGTGGCGAGCCAGGCCAAGACCCGGCTGCTGGCCGCGGCCAGCCACGACCTGCGCCAGCCGCTGCACGCGCTCACGCTGTTTTCCGACGGGCTCGCGAACGGCGAGACCGACCCCCTGCGGCTGCAGCGCATCGGCCACATCCGCGAATGCGTCGACTCGCTCGACCGGCTGTTCTCGGAACTGCTGAACCTCTCGCAGCTCGATGCGGGCGTGCTGCAGCCGCAGTGGGCCGAGTTCGCGCTCGACCAACTGTTCGACGAGATCAGCCGCAACTTTCGCCCTGTCGCGGAGCAGCAGGGCCTGCGCCTCGTCGTGCGCAAGACCGACCTCTGGGTGCGCTGCGACTACGTGATGCTCTCGCGCATCCTCAACAACCTGGTGTCCAACTCGCTGCGCCACACGCTCGAGGGCGGCGTGCTGGTCGGCGCGCGCCGGCGCGGCAAGGGCGTGCGCGTCGAGGTGGTCGACACCGGCGTGGGCATCGCGCTGCAGCACCAGGCGCGCGTGTTCGAGGAGTTCTACCAGGTCGAGCCCAACGGCCGCAATGCGCCGCGCGGCCAGCGCGGCATGGGGCTCGGGCTCGCCACGGTGCAGCGGCTGGCCGAGCTGCTCAACACGCGGGTCGAACTCACGTCGCGGCCGCAGAAGGGCACCTGCGTGCGGGTGCGGGTGCGCGGGGCACCGGCCGCGCTCGCGGCGCCCGCGGCGCCCGCCACGCCGGGCGCGGCCGAGGACGACGAAGCCGGCCTCGAGCACCTGCGCATCCTCGTCATCGACGACGAGCGCACCATCCTCGAAGGCCTGTCGGTGGTGCTGACGAACTGGGGCGCCGAGGTGCTGGCGGCCCAGACCCGCGCCGAGGCGCTCGCGCTGGCCGACGCATGGCCGCGGCCGCCGGACGTGGTCGTGAGCGACCTGCTGCTGCAGGGCGGCGACAACGGGCTCGACGTGATCGCCGCGCTCGAGCGCCATCCGCGCGGCATCGGCGCCGCCACCGCGCGCCTGCTCGTCACCGGCGAGACCAAGCCCGACCGGCTGCGCGAAGTGGCGGAGGCCGGCATCGCGGTGCTCTACAAGCCGGTGTCGCCGCGCGTCCTGCGGCAGGCGATCCTGGCGCAGCGGGCGGTGGTGGGGCAAGGGGGCGGAAACCTCGCCTGACCATCAGCCATAGGCCAGGCGGCCGATCCGACTTCAGTCGCCGGCAAGATAGGGAATGGCATCGCGCAGCGCCGCGATCCGCCGCTGTGTTGAGTGCTGCGCCTGCGGCTCGCCACCCTCCTCGCGCTGGAACAGCATCCGGCAGCGAATGCCGGCGGCTTCCGCAGCCACCATGTCGCTCGGCCGGTCGCCGATCATCACGGAACGTGAGAGGTCGATGTCCAGTTCCCTCGCCGCGCGCAGGAACATGCCGGGGCGCGGCTTGCGCGAGTCGCAGTCGCAGCGGTAGCGGCCAAGGCCATGTTCGGGATGATGCGGGCAGTGGTAGATGGCATCGATCCGGCATCCGCTGGCGGCGAACTGGTCCTTCATCCATGCCGAAAGCGCGAGGAACTGTGCCTGCGTGTAGAACCCCCTTCCGATGCCCGCCTGGTTCGTGACCACCACCACCAGGTGGCCGAGCGCATTGGCGTGGCGCACCAGATCGAAGATGCCTTCGATGAACCGGAAGTCCTGTGCCCGATGGACATAACCGTGGTCGACATTGATGACGCCGTCCCGGTCGAGGAACAAGGCCGCGCGGTGCTTCATGGCAGTGGCGCCCGGCCGCCCGAAGTCACTGACGCGCCCCCTCGGGGGGCAGCGATACGCAAAGCGATGAGCGTGGGGGCAGCTTCATGGCAGGTGCGCCAGTTCCTTCTGCGCGCGCCGGTAGTCGTCGGGAACGCCGATGTCGATGAACTGCCCTTCGGAAACGATCACCCGCATGGCGGAGCGCCGGCCGGCCTGCGCGAGATAGTCCTGCTCGAGCGAGAAGGGCACCCCTGGTTCGAAGGCATCGAACTGGCCGGCCTGGAACACGTAGCTGCCGGCATTGATGAGGCCGGGGCCCGCCACCCCTTTTTCTGCGAATCCGGCCAGGCTGCCGCCGTCCGCGATCAGGCGGCCGTAGCGGCCTGCGTCGGCCACGGCGCGCGCCACGATGATCGGTTGCCGATGCGCCTGCCACAGTGCTTCGACAGCGGCGAGGTCCAGGTCCAGGTAGGTGTCGCCATTGAAGACGCAGATGTGATCGCTCTTCATCCGCGTCATCGCGAGCCGCACCGCCCCCCCGGTTCCGAGGGGACTGCTTTCGACCACATGTGCCAGTTTCATGCCCGCGAACGCGTCGCCGAAATGGTCGATGATGGCCTCGGCCTTGTAGCCCAGCGAGAGCACCACCCTCGAGACGCCTCGTGCCGCCAGATGCCGCAGGAGCAGCGCGAGAAAAGGCTGGCCAGCCACCGGCGCCATCGCCTTGGGCAGCGCCGGGACCTCGGAGCGCAGGCGGGTGCCGAGCCCGCCTGCCAGGACGATGGCCTCCATCAGCGCGGCGGGGTGAACATGGCGCTCTCGACCAGCCCGCAGAGAATATGGCCGAGCACCAGGTGCCCTTCCTGGATCTTCGGCGTGTCGCCCGCGGGCACCTCCAGCAGGTGGTCGCACAGCTGCGTCATGGGCCCGCCGCGGCTGCCGGTCATGCCGATGCACACGAGGTTGCGCTGCCGCGCTTCCTCGAAGGCGTTGAGCACGTTGCGCGAAGTGCCGGAAGTCGAATAGCCGATGAAGACATCACCGGGCTGGCCGAGCGCCTGGATCTGCCGCGAAAACAGCTTCTCGTAGCCGTAGTCATTGCCGATCGCCGTGAGGATGGAGGTGTCGGTCGTCAGCGCGATGGCGGACAGGCCCGGGCGGTCGAACGCGAAGCGACTCACGAACTCTCCCGCGATGTGCTGCGCGTCGGCTGCACTGCCGCCGTTGCCGGCGATCAGGATCTTGCGGCCGCTCCTCAGTGCATGGGTGCAGGCCGCGGCAGCTTCCGCCAGCGTGCGCTGCAGCCGCGCGTCCTCTCCCATCGCGGCCATGATCAGCCGCGCCTGCTCGATCTGCGTGGCAATGTAGTCAGAGGTCAGATCCTCCATGCTTGGGCTCCGTTCTTTGTAAAGTGGCAATTGCTGACCTGGCCGTTGAAGGGACCCAAGGCGCGGATGACGTCGAGGCGGCGTTCGTTCGGCACGAAGAACAGCATGAAGCCGCCGCCGCCCGCACCCGACACCTTGCCCGCCAGCGCGCCGGCCTCCAGGGCCGTCGTGTAGATGCTGTCGATCTCGGGGTTCGACACTGTCTTGGCAGAGCGCTTCTTGTTCTCCCAGCCGCTGCGCATCGAGTCGACGAGTCCGTCGAAGTCGCCGCGCAGGAGGCAGTCCTTCATGGTCATCGCCTCGCGCTTGATGCCGTGCATCGCCTCGATGGCATCGCCGCGGCCTCCGCTCACGTTGGCGCTCTGGTCCGCGATGATCCTGGCGGACTCTCGGGAAACCCCCGTGAAGAACAGCACCAGCGACGCTTCGAGTTCGCAGATAACGGAACTGCGGATCCTCAGCGGATTGACGAGCGTCCGCTCTGCCGCGAAAAATTCCATGAAGTTGAAGCCGCCGAACGTTGCCGAGTACTGGTCCTGCCTGCCACCCTGCAGGCCGCACTCGATCCGTTCGATCCGGTAGGCGAGTTGGGCGATCATGTAGTCGTCGAACGGCAGGTTCAGGCGTTCCACGAAGGCGCGGATCATCGCCACCACGAGCGTCGAGGACGAACCGAGTCCCGAGCCGATCGGGGCATCGCAGAACGTGCTCAGGCCCACGGCGATCGGCATGCCACCGAGGTGATGCTGCACGAAATGGTTGTAGACCGCCTTGTGAAGGTCGAGTCCGCCGTCCAGCGCAATATGCGGCGCTGCCTGCCATTGCTCGACCGCCTGCTTGTCGGTCGCCTCGAACCTCACCTGGCCTTCGGGCATGTCCCGGATCACCGCATAGGCATAGCGGTCGATGGTCGCGTTGAGAACGCAGCCGCCATGCACGTCGCAGTAGGTTGAAATGTCGGTGCCGCCGCCGGCCAGTCCGAGCCGCAGCGGCGCCCTTGCGCGAATGGTCTTCAACAGTTCTCTCCCTTTTCTTGCCGCGGCGGGTTCTCGCGCGGTACGCCTTCGAGCACCTTGTCCAGCGCCGTCAGGCTTGCATCGAAAAAGCGTTGGTATGCATCGCGGCTGCGCGCCTGGAGGCGCTCGAGGTTCTCGGGCCCGTCCACCAGTTCGAACATGGCCTCGACCAGGGCGTCGAGGTCTTGCAGGCGGTGCAGCGGTTCGTCGGTGTCGATGCCCTTGCTGCCCCAGGCCGTCGTCAGCAGGGGCATGCCGTAGGCCATGGCCTGGACCGTCTTGACATTGATGCCCGTTCCGATCGTGACCGGCGACACCACCAGGTCGGTTTCTGCATAGAAGCGGTCGAGGTCTTCGACGAACCCGGGCAGGCGGACCCACGGCGCACCGAAGACCTTGCGCTCCGGGGCCGGCAGCGAGCCCACCATGTCCCTGACCTGCCCGGCGACCGTCACGACGAAGGGGCAGTGCCGTCCCTGCAGGTGGCGCTCGACCGCCAGCAGGAAGTCACGCACGATCGCAAGGTTGATCCGGTTGGCACTGGCGACGATGGCCACGCGTTCGAGGGCGGTGAACCGCCGTTCGACGAAGCGTGGCGACTCGAAATGCGGGACGACCATGGCCGAGGCAGTGCCGGTAACCGCGTTGAAATAGTCGGCCTCCTCCTGCCGGCGCGCGACCACCACGTCGGCCCTTCGCAGGTAGGCGCCCTCTTCTTCGGGCGTGCACGAGAAGAACTCCAGCGGAAGGCCCTTGGCCCGGAGCATCTCGTAGCGGTTTCCCATCTTGTCGTGGGTATCGATGACCTTGAGGATGTAGCGCGGGATGTACTCCAGCATCTTCGACTGGAACACATAGGAACACAGGAGGACGTCGGCCTCGTAGCGTGCGCACAAGGCGCGGATGCGTTCGCCCAGCCCCTGCGGGTACCAGCCGTCGAAGGGGATGGGCGCGCCATCGGCGCCCAGTGCGAGCGTGTTGGGCAGGACATCCAGCGTGTCCCAGGCATCCCGCATCGCACGCTCTGCATTCGTGTCGAAGAGGCCGCTTTTCAAGACGACGAAATGCACCTTGTGCCCGAGCGCCTGGAATTGCCGCGCGAACTGCTGGATCGTCGCCTGGTTGCCATGGTTGCTCGGGTGCGAGGGAAAGGGGCTGAAGTACAGGATGCGCAAGGCATCCGAACGCCCTCTGCGCGCCAGAACCGCCGGGGGAATCGTTCGCTCACCATGTGCGGCCACCTGCACCCATCCGCTTCCTGCAGGCAAATGGTCGCGTGCGAGGACCGCCCGCCATTTTTCCTGCAGCAACGCCTTGTTGTGGCGTTGCAAGTCGAGGTGGCGCGCATCGCCCGCCTCGGCGTAACTCTGGTGTTCGAGGTGCACCACCTCCGACCGGGGTTGATAGACCGCCCGGCGTCCACTGGCGCGCGCCTGCATCGCCAAGTCCGCATCTTCGCAATAGGCGGTGTCGAAGGCCTCATCGAATCCACCCGCCTGCTGCCAGAACGACACCCGGACCATGATCGATGCGCCCGTCAGGTAGTCGGTCTCGCGCTCGAAATCGAAAACCGGTTCATCGCGTCGCGCAGGCCTCAGCTCGCCGGCTTCGAAGAACGCCCGCCCGATGCTCACACCCTCGGCGCTGGCGAGCAGCCCGCCACCGGCTTCCTGGATCGTCCCGTCGGGGTAGAGCAACTTCGAGCCACCGATCGCGATGGATTCGTCGCGTTCCATCATGGCGTGGAGCGTGTCGAGCCAGCCCGGCAGGACGATGGTGTCGTTGTTCAGCAGGACGATGTACTTGCCCCCCGCATGGCCGGCCGCGTGGTTGCAATTGCGCAGGAATCCCACGTTGGCCTGGGTCCTGACCACGCGCACGCCCGGCAGGCGCTCGCCCGCGTCGGCGGTTTCGTCGGTCGAACAGTCATCGGCGATGATGATCTCGAAGCGCAAGCCCGCACCGGCGCTGGCCGCCACGACCGACGCGATGCAGGTCCGCGTCAATGCCCATTTGTTGAACGCCGGCACGATCACCGAGACATCGACGTCAGCACCTGCGGGCGGCGCAGGGACGGCAACGGCCTCGATGCCTTCGCAATAGCCTTGCCATAGTGCGATCGGGAGCGCTCGGGCATCGTTCAGCACACGCAGCAGCGCCTTGCGGTTGGCCGTTTCGCCGAAACGCTCACGCACGAGGTCCTGGCCGTTGGCCGACAGCCGTGACCACAGCGCCTCGTCGTTGTAGAGCGCCACCACCGCCGCGGCAAACCTGCCTGCATCCGATTCCACGAGCGCATGGACACCGTTTTCGATGCCCATCCCTTCGGCGGCGACCTCGGTGCAGACGCAGGGGATGCCGGCTCCCAGCGTCGTTGCCACCTTGCCCTTGATGCCCGCGCCATAGAGCAGCGGCGCCACGCCGACGCGAAGGCCCGACAGCGCAGGTCCCAGGTCCGGCACGAAGCCCACCACCTTCACGCCAGGAATGCGTGCCAGGGCCAACACGCTTTCGGGAACATCGGCACCGATGATGTGGAAGGCCGCCCCGGGCAGTGCCTGGTGAACCGCGGGCCAGACCTCACGCGCGAACCATTCCACGGCCGACACGTTGGGCCGGTGGAGGAAGCCGCCGAGAAAGAAGATGTCCCGCCGCTGACCGTACGCCGCCACCTGGCTGGCCACGGGCGCATACAGGACCGGAAAGACCGAAACCGGTGTGTCGAAGCCGGCCTGCGCACGCAGGTGCGGAACTTCCGCCGGACTCACCACCACCACATGGTCGCACTGGCCCATGACCGCCAGTTCACGCCGCCGTGTTTCCTCCGCACGCGCAAGCGCGGCCGGATCCTCGCCAAGATTCGCCTCGCGCATCTCGCGCAGGAAATACAGATCGGGCGCATGGAAGATCACACGCGCCGCAGGTGCCGCGCGGCGGATGGTGGACAAGGCGCTCTCGGCCACATCGAACCGCACGATGTAGAAAAAGCCGAACTCCGCACCGCGCCGCTCGATGAAATGCCGCGTGCATCCGAAGCCCGACGCGCGCGTGACCACTTCGACGCCGAGTTCGCGGAGAACCGCCTCGTAGCGCGGCGAAGGCGCCAGATCGTTGGGCATGAAAGCCACGTCGTAGCCGAGTGCGACAAGGTCGCGAAGGATGCCGACGGTTGCCAGCTCGCCCGCCGAACTGTCACCGCGCGGGACGCGGTAGTCGAGCAGCAGTACGCGGCGCGCGCGTGCGCGCCCCTCGGCTGAATTGGGGTCGATGGCGGCCATGGCCGTCTGCGCGCGGACGCCGATACCGGCGCCGCCGGGCGTGGTGTTACGTAGCGCCTCGACGAGCCCTCCGAGACCATCCTTGCGCAATACCTGCCACGCATGTGCCATCGTGCGCGAGACGCTGCCCATCGCATGAAGTTGGTAACCCGCGGAAAAAGCAGCGAAAAGGAGCCATTTCAGCCACCGCGGCCAATCGAGCACGCGCGCACGAATCTCGTGGTGCGCGCCCAACAGTGTCTCGGCGAAATTCGGTGTTTTCCGCCATGCACGGAACGCAGCACGGCCGCCACCGCAATGGACGGCCGCCGGCAGGAAGAGCAGCGCCCCTAGCACTGCACGGAAAAAGAACCCGGACCGGATGGCCGCGCGAGCCCGCTCTTTCACGGCAATGCCACGCAACGTCGACCTTCCGGGTATGCGCTGATGAGGAAACCGTCCGGAGTTCGCTCGCCTTTGCCTCGTCTCGAATACGCCTGTGAGTCCACGGTCAATCTTTAGGCAATTGCCCAATTGGCGGGGCAATTACATTTGAAAATATAAATAGGGCGCCATCACGATCTTTCGCGCGCGCCAAGAAAAGCCTCGCAGTCTAAAGAGGAATCGCACGCCATTTGTCCAACTGTTTTAATTTCCAATTCGAAGACATTTATTTATCACTCATGAAAAATAAATTCTGTTCGAGCCGCCGCTCCACCCGGACGCCTTGAACCAGCCATCCGGCATAGGCCGGCCAGCCGCCGCACCGCGACTTGTGTCGCGCGTGCGCGGCACGCACGGCATCGACATAAGCCCTCCGCCTTATCGCGCGAACCCGTCGCCTTCCGTACATTGGGGGCCGGCCCTTGCCGCCGAAGCCTTCCCCATGCCTGTTGCCGTGAACCCTTTCATTTCGATCCTCCGCGTCCGCCTCGTGCTGGCGCTGTGCATGGCGCAGTTCGCCGCGGTGGCCGGCGCCAGCGGGCTCACGGTGCTGATGGGCGACGAGTTGCCGGCGCATGCCGAATTCGTGCAGCACCTGCGCGCCGCGCAGGCACCCGGCGGTCGCTTCGACCTGGTGCGGCTTTCGCCCGGCGCTGCCGACACGACGGCGCAGGCCGCTGCCGAGACCGCGGAGGTCGCGGTGAACGCCGGCGTGCGCACGCGCAGCCTGCGCACGGCCACGCCGGCGCCGGCCGAGGCCAGCGTCACGATGGCCGTCGGCGCGAGCGCCGCGCGTGCCGCGCTCGACCGCCCGGGGCAGCAGCCGCTGCTGCTCGCGATGCTGAGCCGGCTCGACTACGAGAACCTGCGCGCCAGCGCGCCGGCGTTGCGGCGCGGCGACCGGCGCGTGGGCGTGCTGCTGCGCGACCCGGCCATGGCCGACCAGCTGGCGCTGGTGGCCGCGGTGCTGCCGAACAAGCAGCGCATCGGCGTGGTCGCCACGCCCGAATCCGAACCGCTGGTGCGCGAGCTGCAGCGTGCCGCGGCGCAGGCCGGCCAGCCCGCGTGGGACCTGCAGGTGGAATACGCGCCCGACGCGCGCTCGCTGGCCGCGGCACTGCGCGCGGTGGTGCCGCGCAGCGATGCGCTGATGGTGCTGCCCGACCTGATCGGCGACAACCAGGCGGCCACGCTGTCGGTGCTGCGCGCGGGCGCGGGCGCGGGGCTGCCGGTGTTCGGCGCGAGCGAAGGCCTGGTGCGTTCGGGCGGCCTGGCCGCGGCGGTTTCGACGCCGGCGCAACTGGCGCAGCAGGCGCAGCTGCTCGGCCAGAAGCTCGCAAGCCTCGGCGGCAACAACAACGCCGCGCCGCTCGTGGAATCGGCCGCGCCGCCCACGGTGCGCGTCAACGCGACCGTGGCGCGCGGGCTCGGGCTGCGCCTGCCGCAGGAGCGCGAACTGGCCGACCGGCTTTCCGCCACGCGATGAGCGACGTGGCGCCGTCCGAAGGCCTGCGGTCCGCGCATCCGCTGCCGCCTGCTGCGTCACAGTCCGGGGCGCCCACGCTGCTGGTGCGCGGCAACCTGCAGCGCGACCTGTTCCGGCTCGGCGTGGTGCCGTGTGCCGCGGTGGCGCTGGCGCTCACCGGCTGGTTCACGCACAGCCGGCTGCAGACACTCGAGGCCGCCTTCGACGCCGAGGGCCAGGCCGTGGCGCGCCAAGTCGCGGCGATGTCGGACCTGAGCCTCTATGCAGGCGACCTGCCGGCGCTGCAGAACGTGGCGAATGCCGCGCTGCGCGGCGGGCAGGTGATGCGCGTGGAGATCAGCAACAGCGCCGGCGTGTACGTGACGGCCGGCCCCAAGACGTCGCCGCACGCGCAGCTGCGCATGTTCACCTCGCCGGTCACGCTGCGCGAGGCCTCGCGCGCGAGTGCCTTCGCGCCCGCCGGATCGACCGCCGCGGGCGACGCGCCAATCGGGCTGGTGCAGACCTTCCGCGACACCACGGCCTATGCGCGCGAGCGCACCCGCTCGCTCATTGCCGGCATCGGCATCGCGCTGGTCGCGCTGCTCGCGGCCTGGGCCTCGGTGCGCCACATGGCGCGCACCGTGGCGCGGCCGCTGCGCCGCGTGTCGCGCACCGTTGCCGCGCTGGAGGCGGGGCACTTCGAGGCGCGCTGCGGCGTGGGCGAAGGCGGCGCCGCCCTGGCCCCGGCCGCCACGTCCGCCAGCACG
Organism: uncultured Variovorax sp.; assembly: GCA_946478645.1. Next base: position 6,168 of record CAMLCW010000040.1, on the reverse strand, counting down.
GGCAGCACGGCCGGCGCGCACGAACTCGCGGTGCTCGCGCGCGACATCGACCGCCTGGCCGAGCGCCTGCAGCACAACCGGCAGGTGAGCGAGGAACGCGTGCGCGAAGCCACCGCGGTGGCGCTGCAGCGCATGGCCGAGGCCGAGCAGGCGGCGCTCTCGCGCGCGCGCTTCCTTGCCGCCGCAAGCCATGACCTGCGGCAGCCGCTGCATGCCATGGGCCTGTTCATCGACGGCCTGCTGCCCGGCGCCAGCGCGGCGCAGCGGCCGGCCATGCTGCGCCTGCAGGAGAGCACCGAGTTCATGAGCGTGCTGCTCGACGACCTGCTCGAGATCTCGCGCCTCGACGCGCAGGTGCTGACACCCGCGATCACCCGCGTGCCGCTGGCGGCGCTGTTCGACCAGCTCGATGCGCAGCATGCCGCCACGGCCGCCGAGAGCCGCGTGCGGCTGCGCTGGAGCGACCGCGGGCTGGCCGTTCGCAGCGACGCGGCACTGCTGCAGCGGATCGTCGGCAACCTGGTGTCGAACGCACTGCGCCACGCGCCCCCGGGCGGCACGGTGCTGGTGGCCGCGCGCCGCAGCCGCACCGGCGACGGCGGCCAGGGCGTGCGCATCGAGGTGCGCGACAACGGCGTGGGCATCGCCCCCATCCACCAGGGGCGGATCTTCGAGGAGTTCTACCAGGTGGCCAACACCGAGCGCGACCGCCGGCGCGGCTTCGGACTGGGGCTGGCGATCTGCGCGCGCATCGCCACGCTGCTCGGCACCCGCATCACGGTGCGCTCGGCGCTGCAGGCCGGCAGCACCTTCGCGCTGACGCTGCCCGCGCTGCAGGCCGTGGAGGCGAGCCTGCCCGAGGAAGCGCCCGCCCCGGTGCCCGCGGCGCCGCTCGCGGGGCTGAACTGCATGGTGGTGGACGACGATCCCGCGATCCTCGACGGCAGCCGCGCGCTGCTCGAGCAGTGGGGCTGTCGCGTCGAATGCATCGCCACCGGCGCCGAGGCGATCGCGCGGCTCGGCACCGGCGACCTGCGCTTCGATGCGGTGCTGTGCGATTTGCAGCTCGCGGGCGACGGCGACGGCATGGACGTGCTCGCGGCCGCGAAGCGGATGCAGCCCGACGCGCTCGCGGTGCTGGTCTCGGGCGCCACCGGCCCCGAGGTGCTGCAGCGCCTGCGCCGCGGCGGTGTGATGCTGCTGACCAAGCCTGTCGCGCCGGCCAAGCTGCGCGCGCTTCTGTCAACGCGCCGCCATGCGCCGGCCTGAACGGATCGCCATGCCCGACACCGACATCCTGAAGACCATCCGCCCCTTCATCGCCACGCCGAGCCACAGCGGCACGATGACGAGCGACTACGTGCGCAGCCTGCTCGGCCTGGTCAATGCCGCATGGCAGCACGGCTTCGCGATGCAGGCGCGCTTTCTCGATGGCGACAGCCTGGTGCCGCGCGCACGCAACCGGCTGGTGGCCGAGTTCATGGCCGATGCGCGCTGGACGCACCTGTTCTGGATCGACGCCGACATCGGCTTTGCGCCCGACGATGCGCTGCGGCTGCTGCGCGCGGGCCGGCCGGTGGTGGCGGGCGCCTATCCGCACAAGGACGACGGCTGGCCGCGCGCCGGGCTCGCGGCGCCGCTGCCCGCGGGCAGCACGCGCGAGGACTTCGAGGCGCGGCATGCGGTGTTCCCGGTGAACCTCTGCGAACCCGGCATGGCCGCGCGGGTCGAGCCCGACGGCTTCGTCGAGGTGCTCGATGCGCCCACCGGCTTCATGCTGATCGAGCGCGCCGTGTTCGAGCAGCTGGCCGCGGCCATGCCCGAGCTGCGCTACACGCCCGACCGCATGGACGACGCCGTGGCCGCGGCATGGCCGCACTACCGCTTCTTCGATGTCTGGGCCGAGCCCGGCAACGGCCGCTACCTCAGCGAGGACTTCGCGTTCTGCCGGCGCTGGCAGTCGATCGGCGGCAAGGTGCATGTGGACACGCGCTCGCGCCTCACGCACACCGGCACGCGCACCTACCGCGGCGACTTCGCGCGCACGCTGGCCGCAGGCGTGCCTTGAGCCGCTTCGTCCGCGCGCAGCAGCGCCGGCGGCAGCGTCGCCATGTCGTAGCCGCGTGCGGGGTCCACGCGCGCGAGGCGCAGCGCCGGCCCCTCGTCGGCGAGATGGTCGTAGCCCATCGGCTGCAGCCGCGCGCCGGGGTCGAGCGCCAGGTAGCGCGCGCGGCGTGCAATGCGGTCCTCGCGCCGCACCATGCGCAGGTGGTAGCCGCGGTAGTAGCTGCGGTAGAGCGCGCCATGCTGCGCCACCGCATCGGGAAACCAGGGCCCGTGCAGCGCAGGCGCGTGGTCGAACGCGATCTGCTGCGGCAGCCGGAACAGCAGCGCGCGCGACTTGCGGCCCCAGTCGCCGTCGTCGCGAAATCGGTCGGGCGCGTCCCAGAGCTCGCGCAGCGACAGCGAGAGGCAGGCCAGCCGGTCCTCGGGCAGCGAATCGACGATCGCATGCAGGTGGCGCAGGAACAGTGTCTCGAAGCGCTCGTCGGCATCGCAGGCCAGCACCCAGCCGGCGCCGTGGCGGCGCGCGCATTCGAGCAGCCGCCGGCGGTTGCCGGGCTCGTCCCAGCGGTGCGCCTCGGCCGGCGGGTTCTCGAGCAGTTCGAGCAGCCGGGGCTCCTGCCGCAGGATGGCGGCGGTGCCGTCGGTGGAGCCGTCGTCGAGCGCGATGAAGCCGTCGACATGGTCGCGCAGGTGGTCGAGGCAGCCCTCGATCCAGCCCGCCTCGTTGCGCAGCTGCATCACGCAGACGATGCGCGGGCGCGCGGTGAGCCGCGTGGGCACGCTGCGGCTGCAGCGCGGACAGAAGTACGGCGGCGCCGGCTCGTGGTGCAGCATGCGCGCGCAGATCTCGCACTGGCGGCGCGAGCCGATCGCGAAGACCGCGGGCGCGGCGCCCGGCAGCCACGGGGGTGCGGCCGCTTGCGGCGCGATGCCGGCGGCCGGCGGCGTGTCGTCGCGTGCGATCCGCGCGAAGCCACGGCCCCACGCATCCTCGCCACCGTCGGGTGCGAGGTTCGCACGCGGTGCGCACGGCGTGCACCGGCGCCAGTCGTTGTCGGGATCGAAGCGCTCGCTGCCGTCGCGCGGCTCGAACGACAGGTGCAGCAGCTTGAGCGACGCGCAGGCCTGCAACTGCCAGCCGGCCATCTCGAGCCGCACGCGGAAGTCGTCGTCGTCGCCGCCCCAGACTTCGAAGCGCTCGTCGTAGCCGCCCACCGCGTCGAAGGCTTCGCGTGCGCAGCACAGCGAGCCGTAGAAGGTGCGCAGGTAGAGCGCCTCGGGCACCTGTTCCGCGAAAGCCGCTGCCAGGCTGCCGCCGGCCGCCTCGAGCGCTTCGAAGCGCGCGAAGCCCACGCGCCCGATCGCCACATGGCGCTCGCCCGCCATCGCCGTGTGCAGCGCGACAGCGGGCGCGTCGCCCACGTAGGCCGACTCGGGCGAATGCACGAGGACGAAGCGCCCCGCGCTGTGGCGCACGCCGACGTTGATCGCGCAGCACGGCGGGCGCCAGTCGTGGGGCCGGTCGTTGACGACCAGCTTCCAGCGCACCTGCGCGAACCGGTCGATGAGCCGGCGCAGACTGTCTTCTTCCGAGGGCTCGTCGAGCGCGACCACCACCTCGATGCCCGGCCGGGCCCAGAACGGCGCGTTGTGCGCGGCCACACGCTCGAACTCCGCGAGCTTGCGGTAGAAAGGCATCACCACGCTGAGCCAGGTGTCGGTCATGGGCCGGACCGCCGCCACCACAACCTCGTCGCGAGGCCACGATCATGAACGGCTGCTTCATCAACCTGCAGGAAAGCACCGCCCGGCGCGAGGCCATGGAAGCGCAGCTGCGCACGCTCGGGCTGCACGGCACCATCGCCCGCTTCGAGGCCATTGGCATCGAAGGCCTGCCGTCCGCGGGCGGGGCGAGCCGGCGCGAGCATGCGTGCTTTCTCTCGCATGCGGCGGCCATCGAGTCGGCGCCCGCCGACGGCTTCTTCCTGGTGCTCGAAGACGATGCGCAGCTGAGCCGCGCGCTGCCCGCGCTGCTGCGCGACGACGAGGCGCTCGCGCGGCTCGCGGATTGCGACCTGGTGTTCCTCGAATGCCTGCCCTGTGCCTCGGCGCCGGCGCTGCTGAGGCTCTGGCAGAGCATGCAGAAGCACCTGCCGCGCGATCCGCTGGCGCCGCGCGATGCCATCGGCGGCATCGACATCCTCGATGCGGCGGGCCTCTACAACTGGGGCGCGGTCGCCTACCTCGTGACGCCGCGCGGCCGGCGCACGCTGCCCGCCCTGCTGCGCGAGGCGCTGGCCGAAGGCCCGGCGCTGGCCTTCGACATGACGCTCAACCGGCTGGTCGCCGCAGGCCGGCTGCAGGCCGCGGTGCTCGCGCCCTTTCTCGCCACGCCGATGCTCGGCAGCGATGCAGCAAGCACCATCGACGACCGCGCGCGCGTGGCCGCGTACGACGCGCTCGGTGGTGCGCTGCGGCGCCTGTTCTTTGCCGGGCCGCTCGAGGACATCGAGGCCCGCGCAGCGCCCTATCGCCATGCACCGCTGGCCGAAGGCGATGCGCAGCTGCAGCTGCTCGCCGACCTGATGGCGCAGCTCTTCATCGCCAGCGCGCGCGCGCCGCGCTGAGCGGCCCGCGCACCCTTGCCGTCAGAAGTCGGCGCAGCCATTGCGCCGCTCGGTGCTCACGCAGCTCAGCAGGTTGGGCCGCGAGCGCACGCGGGTCCATTCGCGCGCGAGCGCGTCGCCGTCCTGCGCTGCGCGGTCGCCGTCGAGCGGGCCGGTGGCCAGGCAGATCGGTGCCGGACCGAGGTTGCGGTCGTACAGGTAGCTCGAAGGCAGCTCGCGCACCACGTCCACCGACGGCAGGTCGGGCCGCTCGAAGCGGGGTGGCGGCGGCAGAGGGGGCGGTGGCGGCGGCGGTGGGGGCGGTGGCGGTGGCGGCGGGCCCGGGTCGACGCGCAGCGCGCCCGGCACCACGTTCACCGCATAGCCCGCGGCCGAGGCGAAGGCACCGTCGATCGCGTAAGTCCCCGGCGGGCTCGCGGCATTGGCGGCCGTGCCCGGCGCGCCGCTGAGGCTCGAGGCGTTGTCGCCGAGGATCAGGCCGCTCACGCTGTAGGTGAAGCCCGGGTTCGGCGCGCCCGCGGGTCGCGAGGCGTTTGCGATGGTCACGGTCACGACCGGTTGCTGCGCATAGATGAAGTGGTTGTCGCCGGTCGTCACGGTCACGGTGCACAGGCCCAGGTAGGCACAGTGGTACAGGTTCGGCAGCGGGCCCGTGCCGGCGAGGCCGCCGCGTGTCTCGCCGACCCAGGTGTCGGCCCACACGTGCCAGTTGCTGCCGCCGATCGCGAAGGCGCCGGGGTTCTGGAAGCGTGCCGCCGCCACCAGTTCGGTGCCGGCCACCGCGTCGACGTTGGTGCCGAGCGTGAGGTCGCCCGAGAGCGTGCGCACGAACACGCTCTCCGCGGCCATCGAGCTGGTGCTGGTCACGGCCGGCTGGTTGCCAGCGGCATCGAAGCCGGTGGCGGTCGGCGTGCCGATGGTGACCGCGTTCGCATCGACGTAGCGGAAGCTGCCCGCGGCACCGCCGCCCACGACCGCCACGTCGTTGACCGCATTGCCGAGGTCCACCGACCCGCCGTTCGAGCGCGCGAGCAGCGTGCCGGCGGTGATGGCGCCCGCGGCCGACTGCGCGATGTTGCCCGCCGAGAGCAGGCCCAGCGCCGAGGCCGAGATCGCGCCGTTGATCGCGATGCTGCCGCGCACCTCGTTCTGCAGCGTGAGCGCGCCCGGTGTGGCGATGGGGCCGGCCACGGTGATGCCGCCCGCCTGCGTGCTGCTGCCGGCCACGATGGTCGGGGCCGAGAGCCGCGCGAACTCGGCGCTCGATACCGAGAAGTCGTTGCCGCCCGCGCCGCCGAGCACGATCGGCGTGGCGCTCGCCTCGAAGGCCGCGAAGTTCTCGGTCATGCCGCCCGGGCGCAGGTTGATGGTGTCGGCGGCAGTCACGGGCGCACCGATCACGATCGCATCGCCGCTGCCGTCGTTGCTGGCGCGCAGCACCACGTTGCCGCTGCTGGCCACGCTGGGCAGCGCG
>CAMLCW010000039.1 GCA_946478645.1 uncultured Variovorax sp. | reverse complement strand
GCGCCTCCCCCCACTGGGGGGCGCACCCGGTGGCCGGGCAAAGCCCGTTCCACGGTGGATGAACGCCCCCCGAAGCGGCTCACTTCGTGTAGCCGCCTCCCCCCACTGGGGGGCGCACCCGGTGGCCGGGCAAAGCCCGTTCCACGGGTGCACTGGCGAAGAGAAAACGGCGAAGCGCCCTGCGACAATCGCCTCCATGCCTTTCGCCCCTTTGCAAAACGACACTTTCCTGCGGGCCTGCTGGCGCCAGGCCACCGACCACACGCCCGTCTGGCTCATGCGCCAGGCCGGGCGCTACTTGCCCGAGTACGTGGCCACCCGCGCCAAGGCCGGCAGCTTCATGGGGCTGGCGACCAACGTCGACTACGCCACCGAGGTCACGCTGCAGCCGCTCGCGCGCTATCCGCTCGACGCCGCCATCCTTTTCTCGGACATCCTCACCGTGCCCGACGCGATGGGCCTCGGCCTGTCGTTCGAGGCGGGCGAAGGCCCGCGCTTCGCGCGCCCGGTGCGCGACGAAGCCGCAGTGGCGGCGCTCGAAGTGCCCGACATGCAGAAGCTGCGCTACGTGTTCGATGCCGTGGCCTCGATCCGCAAGGCGCTCGACGGCCGCGTGCCGCTGATCGGCTTTTCGGGCAGCCCCTGGACGCTCGCCTGCTACATGGTCGAGGGCGCGGGCTCGAGCGACTACCGGCTCGTGAAGAGCATGCTCTACGGCCGGCCCGACCTGATGCACCGCGTGCTCGCAGTCAACGCCGACGCGGTGGCCGCCTACCTCAATGCCCAGATCGACGCCGGCGCCCAGGCCGTGATGGTGTTCGACAGCTGGGGCGGGGTGCTCGCCGATGGCGCATTCCAGGAATTCAGCCTGGCCTACACCACGCGCGTGCTGGCCGGGCTGAAGCGCAACGGCGCCGACGGCCAACCCGTTCCGCGCATCGTCTTCACCAAGGGCGGCGGGCTCTGGCTCGACGACATGCGCGCGCTCGACTGCGAAGTGCTCGGCGTCGACTGGACCGTCGATCTCGCGGCCGCGCGCCGGCTGGTCGGCGAGGGCAACGACGGCAAGGCCAAGGCCCTGCAGGGCAACATCGACCCCAATGTGCTCTTCGCGCCGCCCGCGCAGATCGAAGCCGAGGTGGCGAAGGTGCTGCAGGCCTTCGGCAAACCCCACGCCGACCGCGAGCAGCAGGGTCCGACGCACATCTTCAACCTGGGCCACGGCATCAGCCAGTTCACGCCGCCCGAGCATGTGTCGGCGCTGGTGCAGGCGGTGCACAGCCAGTCGCGCGCGCTGCGCAAGTAACAATCGGACCTGCGCGGTTCCAGGCGACGCTGCGGGCCGCGCCATGCGCCCCAAAACGCCATGCAACCGGTTTGTCAAGCAAAAAAGCGGTCGGCGCACCTGACTTATGCACAAAACGCGTGTTGCACTGCGCAAGATTCCAAGGGCCGGCTTCTACTTTGCTCCCCTGCGGATAGCGCCCCTAAGTGGTTGATTCATATAGGTTTCGAGTTTTGCTTTTTTTCCGGGCATTCCAGCGAGAGCCTTGATCTGCAAGGCTCGCCGACGTGTTGAGCCCGGTTGTCAACAAAGTTATCCACACAAACTCTGGATGACTGCCAAAGCGCTTGAAAATCAATAACTTAAGCGGCATTGCTCCAAGCAGCCTTAACAAACTTACGCAGCGAGAACGACCTATCTCCAACGCCAGCCCACCCCCGGAGCGGGATTCAACGATGGCAACGGCCACGGCGGACGATGCGTTCCCGTGGCAGATCGGCATCGCGGTGCAGACGCCGGCGCACAGCGCGCTCGGCGATGTGCTGAGCTACGCCAGCGCCACGCCGCTCGTGCCGGGCACGCTGGTCCGGGTGCCGCTGGGCCGGCGCGAAGTACTCGGCGTGGTCTGGGAGGCGGCCGTCGCGCGCGACGGCGGTGAAGACGCCGGCATGGCGCTCAAGCCCGTGGGCGCGGCGCTCGACGGGCTGGCGCCGCTCGGCGACGCCTGGCGCGACCTGGTCGGCTTCGCGGCGCGCTACTACCAGCGCTCGATCGGCGAGATCGCGCTGGCCGCGCTGCCACCGCAGCTGCGCGACCTGAGCACCGCGCAGCTGGCCCGCCGGCTCAAGCGCCGGAGCGCGGCCGGGCCCGTGGCCAGCACGGCCGAATCGGCCCACCCGGTGGCGCTTAGTGCCGAGCAGTCGGCCGCGCTGGCGCGCATCGCCGAAGGCAGCGGCACCTTCCTGCTGGTCGGCAGCACCGGCAGCGGCAAGACCGAGGTCTACCTGCGGTGCGTGGCCGACCTGCTGGCGGCCGACCCCGCCGCGCAGGCGCTCGTGATGGTGCCCGAGATCAACCTCACGCCCCAGCTCGAGGCCCGCTTCAAGGCGCGCTTCGGCGACGAGGCCGTGGTGTCGATGCACAGCGGCATGACGCATCCGCAGCGGCTCGCCAGCTGGCTCGCGGCGCACAGCGGGGCCGCGCGCATCGTGCTCGGCACGCGCATGGCGGTGTTCGCGTCGATGCCCGGGCTCGCGCTCATCGTCGTCGACGAGGAGCACGACCCGAGCTACAAGCAGCAGGAAGGCGCGCGCTACTCGGCGCGCGACCTCGCCGTGTGGCGCGGCCAGCGCGAGGGCGCGAAGGTCATCCTCGGCTCGGCCACGCCCTCGCTCGAGAGCTGGCACCAGAGCCGTCCCGCCGCGGGCGACGACCCGGGCGGGCGCTATGCGCGGCTCGCGATGCCGTCCCGCATCGGCACCGGCGAACTGCCCGCGGTGCGGCTGGTCGACATGAACCTGCAGCCGCCCAAGACGGTGCTCTCGGCCGCGCTGCTCGACGCCATCGGCGAGCGCATCGCGCGCGGCGAGCAGAGCATGATGTTCCTGAACCGCCGCGGCTACGCGCCGGTGCTGGCCTGCGCCGACTGCGGCTGGAAGAGCGAATGCCCGCACTGCAGCGCCTACCGCGTGTTCCACAAGATCGACCGCACCCTGCGCTGCCACCACTGCGGCTTCACCGAACGCGTGCCGCGCGCCTGCCCCTCATGTGGCAACCCCGACATCGCGCCCGTGGGCCGCGGCACCGAGCGGCTCGAGGAGCACCTGGGCGAGCTGTTCGCCGCGGTGCAGCGGCCCGACGGCAGCGCGGTGCGCATCGCGCGCATCGACGCCGACAGCACGCGCAAGCAGGGCGCGCTCGAATCGCAGCTCGCGGCCGTGCATGCGGGCGAGGTCGACGTGCTGGTCGGCACGCAGATGATTGCCAAGGGGCACGACTTCCGCCGCATCACCTTGGTGGCGGCCGTGAACCCCGACGGCGCGCTGTTCTCGAGCGACTTCCGCGCGCCCGAACGCCTGTTCAGCCTCCTGATGCAGTCGGCGGGCCGCGCCGGCCGCGACGCCGCCTACCTGGCCGCGCAGGGCAGCACGGCCGAGATGTGGATCCAGACGCACCATGCGCAGCATCCGCTCTTTGCCGCGCTGCGCCGGCACGACTACGCGGCCTTCGCGCACCAGCAGCTCGAGGAGCGCGCCGCCGCCGGCATGCCGCCCTTCGCGTTCCAGGCGCTGCTGCGTGCCGACGCGCGCACCCAGGAAGCCGCGCAGGCCTTCCTGAATGCCGCCGCCGAAGCCGCCGAGGCGCTGGAAGGCGCCGACCGCGTGGTGCGCTACCCCGCCGTGCCGCTGGCGATCCAGCGCGTCGCCAATGTGGAACGGGCACAGATGCTGATCGAAAGCCCCTCGCGCGCGGCGCTCCAGCGCCTGCTCGCGCAGTGGCAGCCGCTGCTGCATGCCCTCAGGCGCACGCCGCAGGGCAAGGGCGTGATCCGCTGGCTGGTGGATGTCGATCCGCACAGCATCTGAGCGACGTCTAGTGCTTTCCCATGTCGACGTAGCGCAATTCACCGTCTCGGCGCCGCGCGATGCTCCCCGGCCAGGCGAACACGACGAGGCTCAGCGCGCCCAGCGCGAGCGCGGTGCCGGCACCGAGCAGCCCGGCATGCCACGACCAGGCGGCAGCCCCGGCCCAGGCCAGCCACAGCAGGATTCGAACAAGTACGGCCATGTTGCTACCCATTCATCCGTTGATTCGCCCACACTCTAGCAGCAGATTAGCAAACTCAAGTACTCATCTGAAGTCGTAACAAGCATAGCCGAATGGCCGACGCAGCTCAGCGCAGCAGGCTCACGGCGAGCGGAAAGCTGAAGAAGGTGGCGACCGTGGTCCACAGGATGATCCGCGCGATGCGGCCGTTGTCGGCGCCGAAGCGCTCGGCCAGCATCGAGACGTTGCTCGCGCTCGGCAGCGCCGCCACCAGCACGACCACCATCAGCGCCGGCGGCGACAGCGGCAGCCCGAGCGCGACGGCGCCCTGCGCGATCAGCCAGACCAGCACCGGATGCGCGACCAGCTTCACGAGCACCACCGGCGCCACGTCGGCCAGCGGCGCCTTCGCCGGCAGCGCGGAGCGCGTGCCCATGGCCGCCGCCACGGCCGCGCTCGCGCCATGCTCGCGCGCCAGCAGCGCCGAGCGCGCCAGCACCGCGCCGATGGTGAAGAGCGCCACCGGCGACGCCGCGTCCGCCAGCATCGCCACCGTGCGATCGACCGGCCCCGGCAGGCGCCACGCCGCGGCCGACAGCAGCACGCCGAGCAGGATCGACCACGGCATCGGGTTGACCAGCACGCCGCGCAGCGCCTGCCGCGCCGCCTGCCGGGGCCCGTGCTGCCCGGCACCGGCGCCGTCCAGGCGCGACAGCGCGATGCACAGCGACGAGGTCACGACCAGGTCGAACGCGATGGTGATGATCATCGGCCCCGCGGCCTGGGCGCCGAGCAGCGCCACCAGCAGCGGCACGCCCATGAAGCCGGTGTTCGGAAAGGCCGCGACCAGCGCGCCGAAGGCGGCGTCGTTCCAGCCGATGCGGGCGTTGCGCGTGAAGAGCACCACGCCGGCCACCACCGCCAGCGCGCTCACGCCCCAGACCAGTGCCACGCTGCCGTCGAGCAGTTGCCCGATCGGCGTGTCGGCGCCGAAACGCAGCAGCATGCACGGCAGCGCGAAATACAGCACGAAGGTGTTGAGGCCCGGAATCGCGTCGAGCGGCAGGATTCTTGCTCGCGCGGCGGCATAGCCCGCGGCGATCAGCGCGAAGAAAGGAAAGGTAACGAGGAATATCTGCAGCACGCGGGGATTGTCGCCGCGTCCCGCATCGTGAATTTCGGCCGCTGTGGCGGGCAGCGCCGCCCCGTATCATTGCCCGCTTCGCGCCGCCCTTCCCGTTGCGGCCTTTCGTCGGTTCCCACTCCTCATGTCCTCCGGTCTCAACCTCGCCCAACAAGAAGCTGTCAACTACATGCACGGCCCCTGCCTGGTGCTGGCGGGGGCGGGCTCGGGCAAGACGCGCGTGATCACGCACAAGATCGCACGGCTGATCCAGGCCGGGCTCGAGCCCAAGCGCATCGCGGCCATCACGTTCACCAACAAGGCCGCAAGCGAGATGCGCGAACGCGCCAAGGGGCTGATCGGGCGCGATGCCCGGCATGTGGTGATCTGCACCTTCCATGCGCTCGGCGTGCGCATGATGCGCGAGGACGGCGCCGTGCTCGGCCTGAAGCCGGCGTTCAGCATCCTCGACAGCGACGACGTCACCAAGATCCTCAAGGACGCGGGCGGCACCACCGATGCGGCCACCGCGCGCATCTGGCAGTGGACCATCAGCAAGTGGAAGAACATGGGCCTGACCGCCGCCCAGGCCGAGGCCGCGGCGGCCGACGACAACGAGCGCATCACGGCGCGCATCATGGCGCGCTACGAAGAGCGGCTCACGGCCTACCAGAGCGTCGACTTCGACGACCTGATCGGCATGCCGCTCAAGCTGCTGCGCGACTTCGACGAGGTGCGCGCCAAGTGGCAGGCCGCGCTCGGCCACATCCTGGTGGACGAATACCAGGACACCAACGCCACGCAGTACGAAGTGCTCAAGGCGCTGGCCGGCGAGCGCGGGCGCTTCACCGCGGTGGGCGACGACGACCAGTCGATCTACGGCTGGCGCGGCGCCACGCTCGACAACCTGCGCCGGCTGCCGGTCGACTACCCGACGCTCAAGGTCATCAAGCTCGAGCAGAACTACCGCTCGACCAGCGCGATCCTGCGCGCGGCCAACAACGTGATCGGCCCCAACCCCAAGCTGTTTCCGAAGACGCTGTTCTCCGAGCTCGGCGAAGGCGAGCCGGTGCGCATCGTCGATGCCGACTCCGAGGCGCACGAGGCCGAGCGCGCGGTGGCGCGCATCGTGAGCCTGCGCGCGGGCGATGCGACCACGCAGGGCAAGCAGTTCAAGGAGTTCCGCGACTTCGCGATCCTCTACCGCGCCAACCACCAGGCGCGCGTGTTCGAACAGGCGTTGCGCCGCGCGCAGATCCCGTACAAGGTCTCGGGCGGCCAGAGCTTCTTCGACCGCGCCGAGATCAAGGACCTCTGCGGCTGGTTCCGCCTCTGGGTCAACAACGACGACGACCCGGCGTTCCTGCGCGCCATCACCACGCCCAAGCGCGGCATCGGCCACACCACGCTCGCGAGCCTCGGCACCTTCGCGAGCCAGTACAAGCTGAGCCTCTTCGCGGCGCTGTTCAGCCCGTCGCTGCCGAGCGTGGTGCCCAAGCGCGCGCTCGATGGCCTGCACGAGTTCGGCCGCTACATCAACGACCTCGAATACCGCGCGCGCCGCACCATGGGCGCCGAGGATTCACGCACCTTCATGCTCGAGTGGCTCAAGGAGATCGGCTACGAGCAGCACCTGTATGACGGCGAGGACAGCGAGCAGGCCGCGGCCGCGCGCTGGACCAACGTGATGGAGTTCGTCGACTGGATGTCGCAGCGCGCCGGCGGCACGCTCGACGACGCCTCGGGCGCCGACAGCAACATCGAGACCGAGCGCAAGAGCCTGCTCGAGGTGGCGCAGACCATCTCGCTGCTATCGACCATCAGCGAGCGCGAGCAGGACCAGAACGTGGTCACGCTCTCGACGCTGCACGCCTCGAAGGGCCTCGAATGGCCGCACGTGATGCTGATCGGCGTGACCGAGGGCCTGCTGCCGTTCAAGCTCGAGGACGACAACGGCCGCCAGCTCAAGGTCAGCGACGAGACGCTGCAGCGGCTGCAGGAAGAGCGCCGCCTCATGTACGTGGGCATCACGCGCGCACAGCGCAGCCTTGCGGTGAGCTGGACCAAGAAGCGCAAGCAGGGCCGCGAGATGGTGCCCTGCGTGCCGAGCCGCTTCATCGCCGAGATGGGCCTGGACAAGGCCACCACGCGCGAAGACCCGCGCGAGAAGCTCAAGGCGCTGCGCGCCGAGTTCGCGCGCAAGGCCCAGGACAGTGCAGCGGCCGCCGCAGCCGCTGCCGCCGCGCCATGAAGCCGCAGCCAATCCTTGCCCTCCTGGCCGCGGCCGCGCTCGCGGCGGGCTGCGCCGCGCCGGGCGCACCGCCCGGCTGCCCCGCCAGCGCGCGCGAAATGCCGGTCGACACCCTCTACGGCGACTGGCAGGCGCGCTTCGACGGCCAGGCCGCCACCGCCGCGGTGCGGCTCGACCGGCACCCCGAATACGAGGGCGTGCGCGGCACCATCACGCGCGCCGATGCCTCGGTGGCCCAGCTCGCGGGCGACGTCGACGACCAGGGCACGCTCGCGATCGACGAATCGCGCGACGGCCGGCGCATCACCGGCGTCTGGTCGGGCACGCTCCGGCTGGCCTCGTGCGGGCGCGAATTCACCGGCACATGGCGCAACGCCGACGACGACAGCACCCATCCCTTCACGCTCACCAAGACGGAACGGACCGCAGAGAAAAAATGAACCCCCTCCCCCTCTTTCCCCCTCGCCGCTTCTCCTTCGCCGCCGGGCTGCTGCTGCTGCCCGGCCTGTTCGCGGCGACGCTCGCCGGCGCGCAGGCCGTCGACAAGCCGCCGAGCCCGCTCGCCGATGACCAGCTGACCTGGCAGCAGTGCACCGCGCTCGGCGGCAACAACGAGGCGCGCCTGGCCTGCTTCGACCGCTGGGCGCAGCAGCAGACGCTGCCGCCGGAGTCGGTGCCGGTGGCACCGCCGGTGCTGGCCAGCACCCAGCCGGCAGAGCCGGTGGACGCCTCGATGCCCGCGACGCGCGTGGTCTCGGTCGCCACCAGCGAGGGCTGCCGCGACCGCCAGTATTCGGTGCTGTCGCGCTTCTGGGAGCTCGAGACCGGCAGCGATTGCGGCACCTTCGTGTTCCGCGGCTACCGCCCGCTCAACGTGTCCGCCTCGGCCGCGACCAGCAAGCCCGGCGTGCCCACCTCGCCGTCCGAAGGCCACACCGGCACGCCCGTGGACTACCAGGCCAACGAGATGCGCATCGGCCTGTCGGTGCGCACCAAGCTCGCGCAGGGCCTGCTCACGCAGAACGACCCGGTGCGCAAGGACTCGCTGTGGTTCGCCTATTCGCAGCAGTCGACCTGGCAACTGTTCAACGGCGAAATCTCGCGCCCGTTCCGCACCACCGACCACGAGCCGGAGCTGATGTACGTGTACCCGCTCGACTTCGACCTGCCCGGCGGCTGGCGCTGGCGCTATGCGGGCGTGGGCCTGGTGCACCAGTCGAACGGCCAGAGCCTGCCGCTGTCGCGCAGCTGGAACCGCGTCTACCTGATGGGCGGCGCCGAACTCGGCGACCGCTTCAGCATCACCGGGCGCATCTGGCAGCGTCTCTCGGAGGGTGCCGCGAAGGACGACAACCCCGACATCTCCAGCTACATCGGCCGTGCCGAGGTCACGGGCCGCTGGAACCTCGACCGCGACAACACGCTCGGCATGACGGTGCGCCACAACCTGCGCGACAGCGGCCGCGGCTCGGTGCGGCTCGAATGGCTCAAGGCCATCGGCGACCCGACCAAGAGCAACCTGCGCTTCCATACGCAGCTGTTCCACGGCTACGGCGATACGCTGGTGGACTACAACCGCAAGCGCACGGTGCTGAGCATCGGGCTGAGCCTGGTGGACTTCTAATCGCTTTGCACACACACGAAGGAGCGGATCATGAGTGATGGCGAACTTGCTGCCGTGGACGCCAGGCAGCGCGAGATCATCGCGGCGCTGAACGTGGCGCCGGTGTTCGATGCGGCCGCCGAGGTCGAGCGGCGCGTGGCGTTCCTGGCCGGCTACCTGCGCGGCACGGGGCTCAAGGCGCTGGTGCTCGGCATCAGCGGCGGCGTCGATTCGCTGGTCGCGGGCTGCCTCGCGCAGCGCGCGGTCGAACGGCTGCGCGCCGAAGGCCATGCCGCCACGTTCATCGCGATGCGCCTGCCCTACGGCGTGCAGAAGGACGAAGCCGAGGCCCAGCGCTCGCTCGAGGTGATCGTGCCCGACCGCACGCTCACGGTCGACATCCGGCCCGCCGCCGACGCCATGCTCGCGGCGCTGAAGGCCGGCGAGCTCGGCTTCCGCGATGCCGCGCACGAGGACTTCGTGCTCGGCAACATCAAGGCGCGCCAGCGCATGATCGCGCAGTTCGCGGTGGCCGGCGCGCACGACGGCATCGTCATCGGCACCGACCACGCGGCCGAGGCGCTGATGGGCTTCTTCACCAAGTTCGGCGACGGCGCGGCCGACGTGACGCCGCTCAGCGGCCTCAACAAGCGCCGCGTGCGCGCGCTCGCGCAAGCGCTCGGTGCGCCGCAGGAGCTGGTCTTCAAGGTGCCCACGGCCGACCTCGAATCGCTGGTGCCGCAGAAGCCCGACGAGGACGCCTTCGGCGTCAGCTACGAACAGATCGACGACTTCCTCGAAGGCAAGCCGATCGCGGCCGCGGCGCGCGACATCATCCTGGCCACGCACCGCAAGAGCGCGCACAAGCGCGCGCTGCCGGTCGAGCCGCCGCACGCGGGCTGAGCCCGACAGGCTCCTAAGCGGCGTCGCCGCCTGTCTTGGGCGCCAGCAGGCGCTCGAGCAGCGCCGAGAGCCGGTCTACGTCGACCGGCTTCGTCATGTGGGCCTTGAAGCCCACCTCCAGGCTGGTGTCGCGGTCGCTCGCCTGCCCGTAGCCGGTGATCGCGATCAGCGCCGGCGGATTGACCAGCTCGGCGCGCAGCCGCCGTGCCACTTCATGGCCGCTCAGGTCGGGCAGGCCGATGTCCAGCAGCACCACGTCGGGGTCCTGCGCCTTGACGGCCTTGATCGCACTGAGCCCGTCGTGCGCGATGCTCGAGCGGTAGCCCAGCGCCTCGAGCAGCAGCGCCATGGTCTCGGCGGCGTCCTTGTTGTCGTCCACCACCAGCACGCGCTGCTCGCCCACGGGACGGGGTTCGGACTCGAGCATGGTCGCGGGCGCCGGCGTGGTCGGGAACTGCACCACGAACTCGCTGCCCTCGCCGGCCCGGCCGGTGCTGAACGCGCTGACCCGCCCGCCGTGCAGCGTGACCAGCTGCTGCACCAGGCTGAGCCCCAGACCCAGGCCGCCCTGCGACCTGGCCATGTCCTGCTCGCCCTGCACGAACAGGTCGAAGATGCGCTGCAGGTCCTTGGGCTGGATGCCGGGACCGTCGTCGCGCACGCTGATGTCGGCGTCGGTGCCGGCCTGGGACAGCGACACATGGATGTTGCCGCCGTTCTGGGTGAATTTGGCCGCGTTGTGGATCAGGTTGCTCACGATCTGGATTACGCGCGCGTTGTCGCCTGCAATCCACGGGTCGGCTTCGCCGAGGGGGAAATGCAGGGTCTGCGACTTGCTCGCGATCAGTGGCCGTACCGCCTCGATGCCCTGGGCGATCGCGTCGCGCAGCCGGACCGGCTTGCTCTCGATATGGACCTTGCCGCTGGTGATGCGTCCCACGTCGAGCAGGTCGTCGACGAGGCGGGTCATCTGCCGAAGCTGCCGTCCGATGATGTCGCGGGTGTGCAGCACCACGGCCGATTCGGTCTTCTCGCGCTTGAGCAGCTCGAGCGCGTTGGAGATCGGCGCGAGCGGGTTGCGCAGTTCGTGCCCGAGCATCGCGAGGAAGTTCGTGACGCGGCGCCCTTCGTCCTCGAGCGCCGTCACGCGGCGCCGCTCGGTCAGGTCGCGCGTAACCTTGGCAAAGCCGCGATGCCGGCCGCTCGCGTCGTGCAGCGCAGTAATGACCACGCTGGCCCAGAAGCGGCTGCCGTCCTTGCGGACGCGCCAGCCCTCGTCCTCGAAGCGTCCGTCGCGCAGCGCATGGCGCAGTTCGAGCTCAGGCCAGCCGGTGGCGGCGACTTCGGGCGGATAGAACGTCGAGAAATGCTGGCCGATGATCTCCGAGGCCTCGTAGCCCTTGTTCTTCTGCGCACCGAGGTTCCAGCTCACCACGTGGCCGCCCGGGTCGAGCATGAAGATCGCATAGTCCTTCACGCCCTCCACCAGCAGCCGGAAGCGCTCCTCGCTCATGCGCAGCGCCTCGTCCTGCCGGCGGCGCTCGCTCAGGTCGCGGCAGATCAGCGAGAAGCCGCGCACCTCGCCGTTGCGCCCGCTCATGCGGGTGAGGACGACGCTGGCCCAGAACCGGGTGCCGTCCTTGCGCAGCCGCCAGCCTTCCTGCTCGACGCGCCCGGCCTGGCGCGCGGTCTCGAGTTCTTTCTCGGGCAGGCTCTGGTCGAGCGTCTCGCTCGGGTAGAAGAGCGAGAAGTGGCGTCCGAGCACCTCGGGCGCTTCGTAGCCATTGAGCAGGCGTGCGCCATCGTTCCAGCTGATGACGATGCCCCCGGGGTCGAGCACGGCGATCGCGTAGTCGATGACCGTGTCGACCATCAGCCGGTAGTCGGCGTCGGTCAGAGTGCGTTGGTTCAAGGGGGCACTCCCGCCGCCGAAATCTGCCATTGCGCTTGCTCCTCCAGAATCCGCGCATCCGGACGACAGGCATCCTGCGCGCCACCGTGCAACGGTGCCGCCAATTTAGGCAAGCAGGGGTACCTTCGGCGTAGGACAAGGCCGAGAACGCGCCGGGCAAGAACGCGCTTCATCATCCGCCCGAAGGCTCCTGGCGCGGCCACTGCGGGCTGCCGCCGGGCGATGGCGAGCGGGGCGCGGCCACCATGAAGCGGTTGCGGCCTTCCTTCTTGGCCACGTAGAGCGCGGTGTCGGCGCGCGCGAGCAGCGACACGAGGTCTTCCTCGGGCTCCGACACCGCGATGCCGATGCTCGTCGTCACCTGCAGGCTGCGGCCCGGCAGCACGAACTCCGGGCGCATCGCCGCCAGCACCTTGCCCGCCACGTGCGGCCCCTCGGCCGGATCGGACAGCGCCTCGAGCAGGATCACGAACTCATCGCCCGCGTAGCGCGCCGCCATGTCGGTCTCGCGCACGCTCTGGCGCAGCCGGCGCCCGAACTCCTTCAGCACGGCGTCGCCGGCCGCATGGCCGAGCGAATCGTTGATGGTCTTGAAGTAGTCGACGTCGAGGAACAGCAGGCAGACCGCGAGGCCCGAGCGCCGCGAACGCGCGAGGGCATCGCGCAGGTGCTCCTCGAACGAGCGGCGGTTCGGCAGCGCCGTCAGCGCATCCTCGCGCGCCAGCGCATCGAGCTGCATCTGCTGGCGCTTGAGCTCGGTCACGTCGTTGGCCAGGATGTACAGGCCGACCACCGCACCCTCGGCGTCCATGTGCGGCAGGTAGGTCGTCTGCAGGACGCGCTCGCCGATCACCAGGCTGGCCGGCTGCTCGAAGCTCACCACCTCGCCCGCGAAGGCGCGCGCGAGGAAGGGCTTGCGCTGCGCGTACTGCGCCTCGCCGAGCGCTTCGCGCAGGTGCCGGCCCACCAGCGCCTCGGGCGCCACGCCGAGCCAGGTCCGGTACCGGCCGTTGCAGAACACCACGCGTTCGTCGAGGTCGACTTCGGTCAGCAGCGCCGGCACGCCGTCGGTCAGGCCGCGCAGGCGCCGCTCGCTCTCGGCGCTGCGCATCTCGGCCTGCTTGCGCTGGGTGACGTCGAAGGTCATCACGTAGTAGCCGGCCAACTCGCCGCCGTCGCGCAGGTCGGGCACCAGGTGGCATTCGAAGAAGCCCTCCCGGCCGCGCCGCTCGTAGGTGCCTTCGGTGCGCGACGGAATGCCCTGGAGCACTTTCGCGATCTGCGGTTCGAGCTGGCGGTAGACCGCGTCGGGCAGCGCATCGCGCATGGTCATGCGGCCGATGTCGGCGCGCGTGCGCCCCCGCATCGCCAGCCCCGCCGCATTGGCGAACAGGCAGCGGTCGTCGCGGTCGAAGTAGGCCACCACCGCGGGCAGGTGGTCGGTCACGTCGCGCAGGAAGCGCTCGCTCTCGGCCAGCTTCTGCTGCGAGGCCTGGCGCTCCTGCATCAGCAGGTCGAAGGTGCGCGACAGGTCGCCGACCTCGTCCTTGGGCGGCGCGTCCCTCATGGGCGCGTAGTCGCCGGCGCTGCGCGAAACCTGCATGTGCTCGCGCAGCCGCGCGAGCGGCGCAAGCTGCGCACGCGAGGCGGCGAACGCGAAGCCGCCGGCCAGCAGCGTGAGCAGGAAGGTGCCGAGCCAGGCGAAGCGCTCGACCTGCGCAATGCGCGAGAACGCCTCCTCGCGCGGATACATCGCGCCGAGCACCCAGTCGGTCTCGCGGATGCGCTTGAAGGCATAGAGCCCGGGTGCGCCGCCGCGGTCGGGCGCCTCGAAGGTGCCTTCGAAACCCTGCAGCGCGCGCCCGAGCGCCGCGCTGTTGGCGCCACCGTCCACCGCATGCTGCAGCAGCCGCGACTCGTCGGGGTCGTCGATGACGATGCCGTCGAGGCTGGTGATGAACATGTAGCCGCTGCCGCCGAAGCGCACGTTCGCGAGCTCGCCGAGGAAGTTGGTCGCGCTGAGGTTGACGAAGGCCGAGACGACGTAGGCCACCTCGCCCCGGGCGTCGAGCACGGGCTCGGTCATCGCGATCTGCGGCAGGCCGCTGATGCGGTTGCGAAAGGGCTTCGAAATCACGCCGGCCTTGTTGGCCACGGTGCGTTCGAAGTACTCGCGGTCGGCCACGTTGGCCTTGCCGATCTGGTGCGCGCCGTTGAAGTTGGCCACGATCTCGCCCGCGCGATCGGCGATGGCCACGTTGTCGAAGGCCTCCTTCAGCGCCCGGTGCGAAACGAGCAGCGGCTGCAGCCCCGCGGCGCCCTGCAGGCGATGGCTCTCGATGCTGTCGCCGAAGGTCTTCAGCAGCGTGCGCCGGCCGCGGAACTTCTGGTCCACCGCATCGGCGATCTGCGAGATGCGCTCGAACTCCTCGTCGACGATGGCGGCCTGCATGCTGCGCTTGACCAGGTACAGTGCCGCGGCGGTGACGCCCACCGCGGTAAGGAAGACGAACGCCGCCACGCCCGCCGACATGCGCGCGCGCAGGCTGAGCCGGGGCAGGCGGAAGCGGCGTGCGGGCATCGTCTGGACCTCGGTCGGCTGCGGCGGGTCAGCCCGCCATCTCGACGCCGAGCAGCGCCTCGAACTGCGCGAGCGGCACCGGCCTGCTGAACAGGTAGCCCTGGCACAGCATCGCGCCATGGGCCGCCTGCAGGAACGCGAACTGCGCCTCGGTCTCGACGCCTTCCGCCACGATCTCGAGGTCGAGATTGCGCGCCATGCCGATGATGGCCTGGATGATCATCTGCACCTTCGGGTCGACGCCGACGTTCTGCACGAAGAACTTGTCGATCTTGATCTGGTTGAGCGGCAGCTGCGTCATGTACGAGAGCGACGAATAGCCGGTGCCGAAATCGTCCATCGAGAAGCGCACGCCCAGCGCCGCGAGCGCCTGCATCTTCTCGATGGTGTCGGCCACCTTCTCCTGCAGCAGGGTCTCGGTGAGCTCGAGCTCCAGCCGCGTCGGGTCGGCGCCGGTGCGGTGCAGCACGTCGCGCACGCGGTCGACGAAATCGTCGGTGCGGAACTGGCGCGCGCTCACGTTCACCGCGAGCCGCAGGTGGCTGCGCCTGGGATCGTGGCGCCAGCGCTCGAGCTGCCTGCAGGCGGTCTCGAGCACCCACATGCCGATCGGCACGATCAGCCCGGTCTCCTCGGCCAGCTCGATGAAGCCGCCGGGCTGCACCAGGCCGCGCGCGGGATGCTCCCAACGGATCAGCACCTCGGCACCCACGATGCGGCCGTCGGCGGCGACCTGGCTCTGGTAGTGCAGCACGAACTGCTCGCCCTCGATGGCCGCATGCAGTTCGCTCTCGAGCGTGGCGCGCGCGGTGATCGCCGTCTGCATCGCCGTTTCGAAGAAGCGCAGCGCATTGCCGCCCGCCGACTTGGCGTAATACATCGCGATGTCGGCCTGCTTGAGCAGGTCCTCGAGCGACTGGTTGGCGCCGCTGAAGACCACGGCGCCGATGCTGCAGGTGCTGTGATACTGGTGGTCGCCGAGCTGGAAGGTCCGGTTGATGTTCGCGAGCACGGCCTCGCCGACCGCGTTGGCCTGCATCGCGGCCACCGCGCCGTCGTCGCTCAGGTTCTCCAGCAGCACCACGAACTCGTCGCCGCCGAGCCGCGCGACCGTACCGCCCTCGCTCAGGCCGTCCTGCAGCCGCACGGCCACCTGCTTGAGCAGCGCATCGCCCGTGGCGTGGCCGAGCGCATCGTTGAGCGTCTTGAAGTCGTCGAGGTCGAGGAACAGCAGCGCCCCGTGGCGCGACCGGCGAATGTTCGCGTCGACCGTGGACTGCAGCCTGTGCAGCAGCAGCCGGCGGTTGGGCAGGCCGGTGAGGATGTCGTAGAAGGCCAGGTGCTCGATCTCGCGCGCGGCCAGCTTGGCCTCGGTGATGTCGCGCAGGATGACGATGAAGCGCGCGGCCGCACCCTCGCCGATCAGCTTGCGCGAGACCGAGATCTCGAACCAGGTGGTGCCGCGGGCCGCGCGGTTCTCGAACTGCCGCCCCGAGGAGAAGCCGGTCTCGAAGGCATCGCGCAGCGCCACCATCACTTCGGCGGCGGCATTCTTCGGCAGCAGGTCCGACATCAGCTTGCCGACCGGCTCGCGCACCTTGATCGACGGCTTGGGCCGGCGCGGCGAATGGAAGCGGTAGCAGCGTCCGTCGATGCCGGCCTCGAGCAGCACGTCGGGCAGCGCATCGAGCGTGGCCTGCAGCTGCGCCTTGCCTTCGAGGATGTCGGCGACGTGGCGCTTCTTCTCGGTGACATCGCGGTAGACGCACACCATGCCGCCGTCGGGCGTGGGGCTCTTCACCTCGAGGATCACCTGGCCGTTGAGCATCGTGAGCTCCTGGTCGTTCTGCGCGAGCAGGTGGCGGGCGTTCTCCTCGTCGATGCGCTCGAACGGCGCGAGCGGCGCGAGCAGCGGCTCGGCCCACGGAAAGTAGTCGACGAAGCGGCGGTTCCAGGTCACGACGCGGTCCTGCGGGTCGAGCAGCACGAAGCCGTCGACCATCGCTTCGAGCGCCTGGTCGAGCGTGGCCTTGGAGCGCAGCAGCTCCGTGCGGGCACGCCACTGGCGCCGCAGCTGCGCCATTGCGAAATAGCCGATGCCGAGGATCAGCAGCGCGAAGGCCAGCGCCGCGCTCAGGATCACGTTGCGCTCCCGGCGCCAGCCTTCGAGCGCCGCGTCGATCGGGATGCTCGCGACGATCATCAGGTTCCGGTAGAGCCCCGGCCGCGCCGCCACGATGGCCGGCTTGCCGCCGAGCCGCGACATCATGCGCCGGGGGCGGCCGTCGCTCGCCTGCTCGGTCAGGATCGGCGTCAGCGTGCGGCCGGCCAGGTCGTCGCGCGGCGGAATGCTCGCGAGCAGCGGGCCGCCCTCGCGCTCCAGCGTCACCTCGAGCCCCTTGAGGCTGGCGCCCTGCGCCAGGACCGTGGCGAGCATCGAGACCTGCACCTCGGCCACCGCGACCAGCCGGCTGCCATCGTCCAGGCGCAGCACGCGCGCGAAGAACAGCACCTGCTGCGAGGTCGCCGGGCTCACCGTGGGCGTGCTGATGGCGAGCATGGCGCCCGGCCGGTCGAGGACCTCCTTCAGGAAGCGCTCGGGCAGGTGCACCGCCAGCCCCGCGCCGCGACGATCGGACGAGCCCAGCACCGAGCCGCCGGGCGTGAGGAAGGCGACGTACCGCACCAGCAGGCTCTGGCGCACCACGTTCTCGATCAGCAGCGCGGTCTCGGGCTCGGCGATGTCGCGCGCGACGGTGGCCTCGGAGGACTTGCGCAGGAACTGCCCGAAACCCGCGAGCAGCACGTCCACGCCGAGCAGCGAGCGGTTGAGCGCGGCTTCCGATGCGCCGATGAACTGCACCGCATGCGCCTCGGCCTCGCCGATCGCCCGCTCGCGCAGCTGCCAGGTCATGACGGCCGCCACCGCCACGACGGCGACAAGAAACAGCCCCGCCACGCCGACGACGAAGCTGGTGATGCGGCTGGGCAGCGACTTGTTCACTGGCCGACGGGCGCCTTGATGCCGACCACGGGGCCGATGGTCTGCTCCCAGACCTCGACGCAGGTCCGGCCGCAGCGCTGCAGCCATTTCGGCAGCACGCTGCCGGCAAAGATCTCGCGCCGGCGTTTCTCGTCCACGGACGAAGGCCGCGCCTCGACCATCGCGCCCTTGCTGCCCGAGGTGCATGCGTCGGCGCCCGTGTTGCAGGCGATGCCGTGGCCGGTGTCGCGCTCCGACTCGCGCCAGACCTCGGCCTCGAGCTTCGGCAGTTCGCGCCGCAGCAGCGCCTGCAGCTCGGGCGGCAGCGCGTTCCAGGCGTCGGTGTTGGCGCCGAACACCGCGATGCCCCAGCTGAGGGGCATGGTGTAGAGCGACTGGGTCACCTTGTGCAGCCCGAGCGCGTTGCCGGACATCGCGCCCGTGATCGCGCACTGCGTGTTCTCCGACTGGATGTTGGCGACGACCTCGGTGAATTCGGTGAACACCGGCACGCCGCCGAGCGCACGCACGAAGTCGGCCTGCGTGTTGCCCGACACGCGCACGCGGCGCCCCGCCAGGTCGGCCAGCTGCTTCACCGGCTGCCTGCAGAAGATCACCTGGGCCGGATAGACGTACACGGCCAGCAGCTCGACGCCGTGCCGCTCGCGCAGCGTGCGCTCGAGGTAGGGGCGGAACGCGCCGATGACCCGGCGCAGGGTGGCCATGTCGGGATTCAGCCCCGCGATGTCGGGC
The DNA here is from genome assembly GCA_946478645.1 of uncultured Variovorax sp. The sequence goes on along the minus strand of CAMLCW010000039.1, from coordinate 4,136 downwards.
GCGCCCAGCTCGGGGTACTCGTTGCTGACCTGGCTCAGCAGCGCGGTGCCGAACGGGATCACGCCGAGCCGCATGAGGTTGAGCATCTCCTGGCCCGGGACGCCGGCCTGGTTGAACGGCACGATGGTCGCGCCGTACTTCCCCTGGCTCAACCGCCGCAGGTCCTCGTTCCAGAACCGCGCCTCGTGGCGCGTGTACTGGTTCAGGCCGCCCAGCCCGCCGACGATGCGCAGCCGCACGTCGGGCCGGGACGCGGGCGCAGACGGCTGCGCCGCGCTGCTCGTCGCCGCGATAGCCAGAAAGAGAGCGGCAACATGCACCCCGAGGGTATGTCGCCTGGCCAGAGATGCTGCGCCGGACTTCATCGCCTGAATCATGATGCCGAAAAGCGCCGCAAGTCACAATTTTTTTACAAAATCGCAGTTTTTCTCGCGGTGCCGTATGGCAGGCACGAAGGCATGTTGCATCCAGGGCACGCGCCTACCATGGCAGGCCTGGATTTCCCTCGCGCACCGACCTTCCGAACCCACGCCCGCCGATGCCCGCGCCCGACCTTTCCTCCCGCCAGCTGCGCGCCTTCATGGCGCTGGCCGACCAGCGCAACTTCACGCGCGCGGCGCAGACCTGCCACCTCTCGCAGCCCGCGTTCAGCGCGCTGATCCGCACGCTCGAGCAGACGCTCGGCGCGCGCCTGTTCGACCGCGACACCCGCAGCGTGCAGCTCACGCCCGAGGGCCGCCTGTTCGAGCCGTCGGCGCGCCGGCTGCTCGACGACATGCAGGACGCGGTCGGCGACCTCGCCGACCATGCCGAGCGGCGCAAGGGCCGCGTGAGCATCGCGGCCCTGCCCTCGCTCGCGGCGGGCTGGCTGCCCGCGGTGCTGTCGGAGTTCATGCAGGCCTGGCCGGGCATCACGGTCGAGCTGCACGATGCGTTGTCGGATGCATGCATCGCCCAGCTGCGCAGCCACCAGGCCGACTTCGCGCTCGCCGCCACGGGCGCGGGTGCGGCCGCGGCGAGCGACCTGCGCGGGCGCAAGCTCTGCGACGACCGCTTCCACCTCGTGTGCCGCAAGGACCATCCGCTCGCCGCGGTGCCGCGCCTCACCGCCCGTCAGCTCGCGCCCTGGCCCTTCATCCAGATGGCGCGCAACAGCAGCGTGCGCCAGTCGCTCGACGCCGCGCTGCATCCGCTCAGGCTCAACGCGGTGTTCGAGGTCGAGCACCTGGCCACCGTCATGGGGCTGGTCGAGGCCGGCATCGGCATCAGCGTGGTGCCGGCGCTCACGCTGTTTCACTTCCGGCGCGATACGCTCGCGACCCGGCCGCTGCCGCTCCCCGGCCTGACGCGAACCATCTACCTCGTGCAGCGGCGCGAAGGCAGCCTCTCGGTGGCCGCGCAAACGCTGCACGACCTGATCCTCTCGCGCATCTCTTGAACGCCCCCCGAAGCGCCTTCGGCGCCTCCCCCACTGGGGAGCGCACCCAGCGGCCGGGCGAAGCCCGTTCCGCGGGTGCCCTGGGCTGGGGTTCACTCGGGACTCGCCAAAGCAAACGGCCCCAGAGGGGCCGTTCGCTTTTTTGGGAGCGCAGCCAGCAATGGCTGCGTTCGTGCCAATTACTTCTTGGCCTTCTTGGCGGGTGCAGCAGCCTTCTTGGCCGGTGCGGCCTTCTTCGCCGGTGCAGCCTTCTTGGCGGCGGGCTTGGCAGCGGCCTTCTCGGCCTTGCGCTTGGCGGCCTTCGGGTCGATCGCGGCCTTGAAGGCAGCGCCCGGCACGAACTTCGGCACCTTCTGCGCGGCGATCTTGATCTTGGCGCCGGCTTGCGGGTTGAAGCCGGTGCGTGCGGCGCGGGCCACCTGCTTGAAGGTGCCGAAGCCGATGAGCTGCACGGGGTCGCCCTTCTTCACGGCGGCGATGATCGAACCGGTGACGGTTTCGACGATGCGGGCGGCTTCTGCCTTGCTGACGTTGTGGGTGGTGGCGATCTTTTCGACCAGTTCGATACGGTTCACTTGAAGTTTCCTTGGTTTGTTCTCGTCATGTTGCCAATGACGGCGCAGCGCTGGACGCGGCTGCAGGCGGCGCGGAGTTTAGCGCACGCGCGTTGCGGACCTGCGCGCAGCCCACTCGGCCGCTTGACATTGACATGATGTCAAGGTGCAGACTGGTGTTCTTCCGCAGCAGGAGACACGAATGAACGGTACGCATCATCACGATCACCATGGCCATCACCACCACGCGGCGCCCGCACACCGCGAAGCGCCCGCGGGCGCCTCCGCCGAGGGGACGGTCTACATCTGCCCCATGCATCCCGAGGTGCGCCAGGACCATCCAGGCCACTGCCCCAAGTGCGGCATGGCGCTCGAGCCCGAGATGCCGAGCCTGGACGACGACGGCGACGGCAAGGGCGACCCGGAGCTGCGCGACTTCCAGCGCCGCTTCTTCTGGACGCTGCCGCTCACGGTCGCGGTGGCGGTGCTCGCGATGGCCGGGCACCGCCTGCAGTGGTTCGACATGGCCACGCAGAGCTGGATCGAGCTGGTGCTCTCGGCGCCGATCGTGCTGTGGGCGGGCTGGCCCTTCTTCGTGCGCGCCGCGCAGTCGGTGGTCCACCGCAGCCCCAACATGTGGACGCTCATCGGGCTGGGCACTTCGGCCGCCTTCGCCTACAGCGTGGTCGCCACGGTGGCGCCGCAGGTGTTTCCCGCGTCGTTCATGTCGATGGGCCGCGTGGCGGTGTACTTCGAGGCGGCCGCGGTGATCGTGTCGCTCACGCTGCTGGGCCAGATGCTCGAACTCAAGGCGCGCTCGCAGACCTCGGCCGCGATCAAGTCGCTGCTCGGGCTCGCCCCCCGCACGGCGCGGCGCATCGGCGCCGACGGCAGCGAGGAAGACATCCCCATCGCGCACGTGCACGTCGGCGACCGGCTGCGCGTGCGGCCCGGCGAGAAGGTGCCGGTGGACGGCGTGGTGATCGAGGGCGCAAGCGCGGTCGACGAATCGATGCTCACCGGCGAACCGCTGCCGGTGGGCAAGCGCGCCGGCGACAAGCTCATCGGCGCCACGCTCAACACCCACGGCGCGCTCGTGATGCAGTCGGAGAAGGTCGGCTCGCAGACCGTGCTCGCGGGCATCGTGCAGATGGTGGCCGAGGCCCAGCGCTCGCGCGCGCCGATGCAGCGCATGGCCGACCACGTGGCGGGCTGGTTCGTGATGGCCGTGATCGGCATCGCGGTGGCGACCTTCTTCGCCTGGGGCTTCCTCGGGCCGGCGCCGAGCTGGACCCACGGGCTCATCAATGCGGTGGCGGTGCTCATCATCGCCTGCCCCTGTGCGCTCGGGCTGGCCACGCCGATGTCGATCATGGTGGCCACGGGCAAGGCGGCCACCCGGGGCGTGCTGTTCCGCGACGCGGCTGCGATCGAGAACTTCCGCCGCGTCGATGCGCTCATCGTCGACAAGACCGGCACGCTGACCGAAGGCCGGCCGCGCTTCGAGCGCACGGTGGCGGCCGCGGGCTTCGACGAGGACGAGGTGCTGCGCCTTGCGGCCAGCCTGGACCAGGGCAGCGAGCATCCGCTCGCGCACGCCATCGTGGCGGCGGCGCGCGAACGCGGCCTGCCGCTCGCAGCGGCCGACGGCTTCGAATCCGAAAGCGGGATCGGCGTGAGCGGCCGCGTCGAGGGCCGGGCGCTCGCGCTCGGCAACACGGCGCTGATGGCGCGGCTCGGGGTGACGGTCGACGCGCTCGCGCCGCAGGCCGAAACCCTGCGGCGCGAAGGCGCGAGCGTGATGTTCCTCGCGGTCGACGGCCGGCCCGCCGGCCTGCTCGCGGTGTCGGACCCGGTCAAGGCCACCACCGCGGAAGCGCTCGCGGCGCTGCAGGCCTCGGGGCTGCGCGTGATCATGGCGACCGGCGACGGGCTCACCACGGCGCGCGCGGTGGCGTCGAGGCTGGGCATCGCCGAGGTGCACGGCGAAGTCAAGCCGGCCGACAAGCTGGCGCTGGTCGAGCGGCTGCAGCGCGAGGGGCGCGTCGTCGCGATGGCGGGCGACGGCATCAACGATGCGCCCGCGCTCGCGCGGGCCGACGTTGGCGTGGCCATGGGCACCGGCACCGACGTGGCAATGAACA
>CAMLCW010000038.1 GCA_946478645.1 uncultured Variovorax sp. | reverse complement strand
CCGCCCGAGAACATGTTGAACAGGCTCAGGATGCCGCCCTGCTGGCCCTGGAACAGCGCCGCGAGCTGGTCGGGGTTGATGCCCGGCACAGGAATGTGCGCGCCGATCCGGTAGACCACGAGCGCGAGCAGCAAGAAGACGAGCCGGCGACGCAGGTCGCCGAACTTGCCTGTCTTTGCGATCGTTGCCGCGTTAGTTGCCACGAAGAACTTCTTTCAGTCCGGTGTGATCAGGCGACGCTGCCGCCGGCTGCTTCGATCGCAGCCTTGGCACCCGCGGTCGCGCCCACGCCCGTCAGCTTGACGGCCTTGGTGAGTTCGCCGGTCTTGACGACCTTGACCACCTTGGCGAGCTGGCCCACGAGGCCGGCTTGCTTGAGCGCGAGGATGTCGACTTCGGCCAGGCCGAGCTGCTCGAGGGCAGTCAGCGTGACTTCGGCGTTGAACTTCAGCAGGTGCGACTTGAAACCGCGCTTCGGCAGGCGGCGCTGCAGCGGCATTTGACCGCCTTCGAAGCCGACCTTGTGGAAACCGCCTGCGCGCGACTTCTGGCCCTTGTGGCCACGACCCGAGGTCTTGCCCAGGCCGGAGCCGATACCGCGGCCGACACGGCGCTTGGCGTGCTTGGCGCCATCGGCCGGCTTGATGCCATTGAGTTCCATATCAGTCTCTCTCAGAGAACTTTGACCAGATAACTGATCTTGTTGATCATGCCGCGCACCGCCGGGGTGTCCTGCAGCTCGCTCACGCTGTTGAGCTTGCGCAGGCCGAGGCCACGCACGGTCGCGCGATGCGATTCCTTGGTGCCGATCGGGCTCTTGACCAGCTGCACCTTGAGGGTTTGTTGTTGCGTCGTCATTTGGATGCTTCCTTCAGCCTTGCGTGAGCTCGCGCTCAGGCAAAGATGTCTTCGACGGCCAGGCCGCGCTTGGCAGCCACTGCGGACGCGGTCGTGGAGTTCTTCAACCCGTCGAGCGTGGCACGCACCATGTTGTAGGGGTTCGACGAACCATGGCTCTTGGCCACGATGTCGGTGATGCCCAGAACTTCGAACACGGCGCGCATCGGGCCGCCGGCGATGATGCCGGTACCCTTGGGGGCCGGATACATCACGACGGTGGAGGCACCGTGGTGGCCCTGCACCTGGTGGTGCAGCGTACCGTTCTTGATCGGCGCCTTGAACAGGTTGCGACGGGCTTCTTCCATCGCCTTCTGCACGGCAGCGGGCACTTCCTTCGACTTGCCCTTGCCCATGCCGATGCGGCCATCGCCGTCACCGACCACGGTGAGCGCTGCGAAACCGAGGATACGACCACCCTTCACCACCTTGGTGACACGGTTGATCGCGATCATCTTCTCGCGCAGACCGTCCTCGGGGCCTTCGTTCTGCGTTCTTGCCTGAATCTTTGCCATTTTGAATCTCGTGTCCGGTTAGAACTGCAGGCCGGCTTCGCGAGCCGCGTCAGCCAGCGCCTTGACGCGGCCGTGGTACGCAAAACCTGCGCGGTCGAAAGCGACCTTCTCGACGCCGGCAGCCTTCGCCTTTTCGGCGATGCGCTTGCCGATGGCGGTGGCTGCAGCGGTGTTGCCGCCCTTGCCCGAGCCGCCGAGCGTGCTGCGCACGTCGGCTTCGGCCGTCGAGGCCGTGGCGATCACCTTCGAGCCGTCGCCGGAGATGACGGTCGCATAGATGTGCAGGTTGGTGCGGTTCACCGTGAGCCGGGCCACGCCCTGCGTCGCGATGCGGATGCGGGTCTGGCGCGAACGGCGGAGACGCTGTGCTTTTTTGGTCAACATCATTTTGCTGCCCCTTACTTCTTCTTGGTCTCTTTGATCACGATCTTTTCGTCCACATAGCGGATGCCCTTGCCCTTGTAGGGCTCTGGCGGACGAACGGCACGGATCTCAGCGGCCAGTTGGCCGACGCGCTGGCGATCGGCACCCTTGATCACGACTTCGGTCGGAGTGGGCGTCGCCACCGTGATGCCTTGCGGCATTTCGATGTTGACGGGATGCGAGTAACCGACCTGGAGGTTCAGCTTCGCGCCCTGGGCAGCGGCCTTGTAGCCGACGCCGATCAGGCTGAGCTTCTTCTCGAAGCCCTTGGTCACACCGACCACCATGTTGTTCACGAGCTGGCGAACCGTGCCGCTCATCGCGTTGGCTTCACGCGATTCGTTGGCGGGCTCGAAGCTCAGCTTGCCGTCATTGCTGACGATTTTGACCAGGGCATTGCGTGCGAGGTTGAGCGTGCCGCCCGTGCCCTTGACGCTGATCTGGTCTTCCTTGATCGACACATCCACACCTGCGGGGATGGTGATCGGCATTTTTCCTACTCGGGACATTTCAGTGACTCCTCGATGTCTCGGTTAGGCGACGTAGCACAGCACTTCGCCACCGACACCGGTAGCGCGCGCCTTGCGGTCGGTCATCACGCCCTTGGGGGTCGTGACGATCGCGACGCCCAGGCCGTTCTGGACTTGCGGAATGGAAGCGCTCGCCTTGTAGACGCGCAGGCCGGGACGGCTCACGCGCTCGATGCGCTCGATGACCGGACGGCCGGCGTAGTACTTCAGGGTGATGACGAGTTCGGTCTTGCCGTCTTCGGTCTTGACCTGGAAACCGTCGATATAGCCTTCGTCCTTCAGGACCTGCGAGATCGCGATCTTCACCTTGGAAGACGGGACCGACACAGTGGGCTTCGCCACCATCTGCGCGTTGCGGATACGCGTCAGCAGGTCGGCAATGGGATCACTCATGCTCATGTTGTTTGCTCCTGCCTGGCTTACCAGCTGGCCTTGGTGACACCGGGGATGTCGCCGTTGAAAGCCAGTTCGCGGATCTTGGCGCGGGCCAGACCGAATTGACGGAAGGTGCCACGCGGGCGACCGGTGATTTCGCAGCGGTTGCGCTGACGCGTGGGGTTCGCGTTGCGCGGGAGCTTCTGCAGCGCCAGGCGGGCAGCAGCGCGCTCTTCGTCGCTCTTCTTCGCGTCGTTGGAAGTTGCCTTCAGTTCCGCGTGCTTCGCAGCGTACTTGGCGACCAGCTTGTCGCGCTTGAGTTCGCGTTGGATCAAAGATGCTTTAGCCACGGATCACCTCAGTTCTTGAACGGGAAACGGAAACCAGCGAGAAGCGCCTTGGCTTCTTCGTCGGTCTTGGCCGTCGTCGTGATGCTGATATTGAGACCGCGCAGGGCATCGACCTTGTCGTATTCGATCTCGGGGAAAATGATCTGTTCCTTGACGCCGATGTTGTAGTTGCCACGGCCGTCGAAGGCGCGACCCGAGATACCACGGAAGTCACGAACGCGCGGCAGCGCGATGGTCACGAAGCGGTCCAGGAATTCGTACATCTGCACGCCGCGCAGCGTGACCATGCAGCCGATCGGCTGGTTCTCGCGGATCTTGAAACCGGCGATGGCCTTCTTCGACTTGGTGACCACGGGCTTCTGGCCGGCGATCTTCGTCAGGTCGGCAACGGCGTTGTCGAGGACCTTCTTGTCGGCGACAGCTTCACCCACACCCATGTTCAGGGTGATCTTGGTGAGGCGAGGGACCTGCATCGGCGACTTGTAGCCGAACTTTTCGGTCAGGTCTTTCGCGACTTTCTCGCGATAGTGTTGTTGGAGACGTGCCATGTGAGTACCTCTTAGGCGAACTTGATTTCGTCGCCGCTCGACTTGAAGACGCGAACAGCCACGCGCTTGCCGTCGGCACCCTGGGTGATCTTGATGCCTACGCGGTCGGCCTTGCCGGTCGCGGCATTGAAGATCGCCACATTGGATTGGTGGATGGGCATGGTCTTCTCGACGATGCCGCCGGTCGTACCCTTGAGGGGGTTCGGCTTGGCGTGCTTCTTGACGATGTTCACGCCTTCGACGATCACATGCGAATCGTCCTTGCGCAGCGTGACGGTGCCACGCTTGCCCTTGTCGCGCCCGGCCAACACGATGACCTGGTCGCCTTTGCGAATCTTGTTCATGGCGTTGTGTCCTTAGAGAACTTCGGGTGCCAGCGACACGATCTTCATGAACTTCTCGGTGCGCAGTTCGCGCGTCACCGGTCCGAAGATGCGGGTGCCGATCGGCTCCAGCTTGGCGTTGAGCAGCACGGCGGCATTGCCGTCGAACTTGACGAGCGAACCGTCGGCGCGACGGATGCCCTTGGCGGTGCGGACCACCACTGCGCTGTAGATCTCGCCCTTCTTGACGCGACCACGCGGAGCGGCTTCCTTGATGCTGACCTTGATGACGTCGCCCACGCTGGCATAACGCCGCTTGGAGCCACCGAGCACCTTGATACACAGGACGGACTTCGCGCCTGTGTTGTCGGCCACTTCGAGCCGGGATTCAGTTTGGATCATTGCTAGTAGTTCCCAACTTGTACCGTTGCACATCCAAAAGGGATGGCTTCGGTCAGTCTTGGGCCCGTCGTCCGTGCCTCGAACCACTCGAGGCATTTCCGCTTTGGGCTGAAAGCTCCGCCTTTTTGAAGCGAAGCCCGCGATTGTGGCACGCACGATGAGGCATGTCAACTGCCTTCTTTGCGGATTTCTTCTACCTATTCAGCGCCGCAGTTTCCGGCAATGAACGTGTGCGCACACTCACTTCCGGGTTTGCACAATGGCTGCCTGCGACGACAATTTCCCTTCGCCGAAGACAACCCGCCTTCGGCACTCGCCCCTCTCCACCGACCATGACCCTCGCCGACGCCCTCCTGCCGCGCACCGCCCCCGCATCCCTCCCCCCGATCGCCTTCATCGGCGGCGGCAACATGGCCAGCGCCATCATCGGCGGGCTGGTCCAGCAAGGCATGCCGCCCGGCGCCTTCGAGGTGGTAGAGCCCTTCGAGGCGGCGCGCACGAAGCTCGCACAATCGTTCGGCATCGCGGCCCAGGCCGAGGCGAACGACGCCCTCGCGCGCTGCGCCGTGGTGGTATGGGCCGTGAAGCCGCAGACCTTCGCCGATGCTGCGGGCCCGGTGCGGCCTTTCGCCGGCAATGCGCTGCACCTGAGCGTGGCGGCCGGCATTCCGTCGGGCAGCATCGCGCGCTGGCTCGGCAGTGAGCACGTAGTGCGCGCCATGCCCAACACGCCCGCGCTGGTCGGCCAGGGCATGACCGGCCTGTTCGCGCGCGCCGGCGTCAGCGCGGACGACCGCGCACGGGTCGAGCAGCTGCTGGCCCCCACGGGCGAACTGCTCTGGGTCGACGCCGAAGCGGCGCTCGACGCGGTCACGGCGATGTCGGGCTCGGGGCCGGCCTACGTCTTCTATTTCATCGAGGCGATGACCGAGGCCGGCGTCGAGATGGGCCTCACGGCCGAGCAGGCGCAGCGCCTCGCCATCGGCACCTTCACCGGCGCCTCGGCGCTCGCGCACAGCGCGACCGAGCCGCCCTCGGTGCTGCGGGAGCGCGTGACCTCCAAGGGCGGTACGACCTACGCGGCCCTCACGTCGCTGGAGGGTGCCGACGTCAAGTCGCAGTTCAAGACCGCGATCCGCGCCGCGCAGCAGCGCGCCATCGAGCTCGGCGAGGAGTTCGGGCGCGGCTGAGCTTGCTTCTCAGGCGGGCAGCGCGCCCGGCCCGAGGAAGAACAGCCATTCGGCCGCGAGCGTGACGGTGCCGTCCTCGAGCTCGAGCAGCACCTCTTCCTTCAACAGGAAGCCGTCCTCGCCCTTGGGCGTCGCGCCGAGGATGCGCACCCGCGCCCGGAAGCGCGCGCCGACCGGCATCGGCCGGACGAAGCGCAGGCGGTCGAAACCGTAGTTCAGCGCATGGTTGGCGTCGAAGGGCAGCAGCGTGCGCATGGCTTCGGCGGTCAGCCGGATCAGGTGCGAGACCTGGAAGAAGCCCGGCACGATCGTGCCCCCATAGCTCGCCTCGCGCGCTGCGCGCTCGGGGTCGAGGTGGATCCACTCGCCTTCGCCGTCGCCGGACAGCGCCGCGTACTGGTCGACCATGTCCTGGGTGATGGCATGCCATTCGGAATGGCCTTCCTGGCCGATCTTCTGCGACAGACGCTCGAGCATGTGCAATCCTTCAGCGAAGGGCATAGCCGGCCACGATGCCCGCGAACACGGTGAAGCCCAGCCAGTGGTTGAGCCGGAAGGCCTTGAAACAGCCCTCGCGCGTGCGCGCACGGATCAGCCGCCAGTGCCACAGCGCCTGCCCCGCCGCCACGGCAATGCCCGCGAAGAACGCCACGCCCAGTGCGCGGCTGGCGCCGGCCCAGGCCCAGATGGCCAGGAAGATGGCGTAGCTCGCCATCACCGCCGCGACGTCGAAGCGGCCGAAGGTGATGGCTGACGTCTTCATGCCGATCTTGAGGTCGTCGTCGCGGTCGACCATCGCGTACTCGGTGTCGTAGGCCAGCACCCAGAACAGATTGCCCATGAGCAGCCACCAGGCGAAGGCAGGCACCGAGGCCTGCACCGCGGCGAAGGCCATCGGAATGCCGAAGCTGAAAGCAATGCCGAGCACCGCCTGCGGGATCGACACGAAGCGCTTCGCATACGGATAGACGAGCGTGACCGCGAGCGCCGCGAACGACGCGTACACGGTGAGCCGGTTGGTCGTGAGCACCAGCGCGAAGGCCGCGAGCGCAAGCACCGCGCCGACGGCGAGCGCCTCGCGCACCGAGATCGTGCCGCTGGTCACGGGCCGCGCGGCGGTGCGTTTGACATGACGGTCGAACTCGCGGTCGGCGACGTCGTTGATGCAGCAGCCCGCGCTGCGCATCAGGATGGTGCCGAGCACGAACACCGCGAGCAGGTGCCAACCCGGCCAGCCATCGGCGGCGAACCACAGCGCGCCGAGCGTGGGCCACAGCAGCAGCAGCCAGCCGGCGGGACGGTTCCAGCGGATCAGGTCGAGGTACACGGCAAAACGCCCGCGGCGCGGCGCGGGCGTGAGGCCGTGGGGAGCGGGCCGGGTCGTCAATCTTCGAGCAGCGAACGCAGCATCCAGGCGGTCTGGTCATGCACCGTGCAGCGCGCGGTGAGCATGTCGGCGGTCGGATCGTCGCCGGCCTCTTCGGCCACAGGGATGAATTCGCGCGCGATGCGCGACACCGTCTCGTGGCCCTTCACGAGGATGCGCACCATCTCCATCGCCTTGGGCGGCTGCTGCGGCACGTCGGGCACGGTGGCGATCTTGCTGAACTCGGCATACGAGCCGGGCGCGTAGTGGCCCAGCGCGCGAATGCGCTCGGCGATCACGTCGGTCGCGCCCCACAGCTCGGTGTACTGCGTCATGAACATGGCGTGCAGCGAGTTGAAGTGCGGACCGGTCACGTTCCAGTGGAAGTTGTGCGTGGTCAGGTAGAGCGTGTAGGTGTCGGCCAGCACGCGGCTCAGGCCCTCGGCGATCGCGGCGCGGTCCTGGCGCTCGATGCCGATGTTGATGATCGGCGCGTTGCGGCTGCCGGACTCCTGCGCCACCGCGGCGTCGCCCTTCTTGGGCACCTTGCCCGACGAGGGAGACGACGATGTTTTCTTCGGTGCTTTTGCCATGGCGTGAAATCTCTTTCTTCAAGCTGGGGGACACGTGATTGTGGAAGCCGGCGCGCGGCTTCGCAACAGCGTCACTCTATCTCAGCGATCAACGAATCCGAACGGCGCCGGCGTAGGCGAAGTTCGCGTTTTGCGCTCTTCCTATGACAGCCGCTTGACGCCCGGCAGTTCGCAGGCATAGATGGCATTGCGCAGCGCGGCGATCGCCTCGTAGCGCGTGAAGGTGCGGCGCCAGGCCAGCACCACGCGCCGGGTCGGCGGATCGCGGTCGTTCGCGTCGCGCACCGGCAGGTAGCGCACCATCTGCTCGCTCTCCTTGCGTCCCCGGGCCTTGGGCTTGAGCGCCTCGGCCGGCACCGACAGCCGCGGCACCAGCGTCACGCCCATGCCCGAGGCCACCATGTGCTTGATGGTCTCGAGCGACGAGCCTTCGAAGCTCTTGCGGATGCCCTCGGCATTGCTCGAAAAACGTGCGAACTCGGGGCAGACCTCGAGCACGTGGTCGCGAAAGCAGTGGCCGGTGCCAAGCAGCAGCATGGTCTCGTTCTGCAGTTCTTCGGAGGTGACCGACTCGCGCTCGGCGAACTTGTGCGTCGGCGGCAGCGCCGCCATGAAGGGCTCGTCGTAGAGCGGCGCCATCGCCAGGCCGGTGTCGGGAAAGGGCTCGGCCATGATCGCGCAGTCGATCTCGCCGGCGCGCAGCATCTCGAGCAGCTTGACCGTGAAGTTCTCCTGCAGCATCAGCGGCATCTGCGGCGTGCGGGCGATCACCTGGCGCACCAGGTCGGGCAGCAGGTAGGGGCCGATGGTGTAGATCACGCCCAGGTTCAGCGGGCCGGCCAGCGGGTCTTTGCCGCGCTTGGCGATCTCCTTGATGCTTGCGGCCTGGTCGAGCACGCTCTGCGCCTGCTGCACGATCTGCTCGCCGAGCGGCGTGACGGTGACTTCGCCGGCGCTGCGCTCGAAGAGCTTGACTTCGAGTTCGTCCTCGAGCTTCTTGATGGCCACGGAAAGCGTCGGCTGCGAGACGTAGCAGGCTTCGGCGGCTTTGCCGAAGTGTCGCTCCCGGGCCACCGCAACGATGTATTTGAGTTCGGTGAGGGTCATAGCTTGCGTCAATTATGCGCAAGGGGACCCGACCGCTGGGCGCCGGGGTCTTCACGCAGCGTTCAGGCCTTCAGGTACTCGGCCTTGGTCCCGAGCCAGCGGTCCACATGCCGCCGCGCCAGTTCGGGATGCGCATCGAGCATGCGCGGCGCGAGCTCGCGCGCCCAGTCGAGCAGCAGCGTGTCGGTCGTGAGGTCCGCGAAGCGCAGCAGCGGCGCACCCGACTGGCGCGCGCCGAGGAACTCCCCGGGCCCGCGGATCTCGAGGTCGCGGCGCGCGATCTCGAAACCGTCGCCGGTCTCCGCCATCGCCTTGAGCCGCGCGCGCGCCGCTTCGCCGACGCGGCCGCTGTCGCCGGGCGCATAGAGCAGCACGCAGGCCGAGGCCGCCGCACCTCGGCCCACGCGCCCGCGCAGCTGGTGCAGCTGCGACAGGCCGAAGCGCTCGGCATGCTCGATCACCATCAGCGAGGCATTGGGCACGTCGACGCCGACCTCGATCACCGTCGTGCTCACCAGCACATGCATCTGGTTGGCGGTGAAGGCCGCCATCACCGCCTGCTTCTCGGCCGTGGGCATGCGCGAATGCAGCAAGCCCACGTGGATGGCCGGCCCGAGCACGTCGGCCAGTTCGTCGCGCGTGGCGGTCGCGTTGCGCAGGTCGACCGCCTCGCTCTCCTCGATCAGCGGGCAGACCCAGTACACCTGCCGCCCCTGCGCGATCTGCGCCTGGATACGCGCCACCACCTCGTCGCGCCGGTGCTCGGCCACGAGCTTGGTGACGACGGGCGTGCGGCCCGGCGGCAGTTCGTCGAGCGTGGAGACGTCGAGGTCGGCGTAGTAGCTCATCGCGAGCGTGCGCGGGATCGGCGTGGCGCTCATCATCAGCAGATGCGGCTCGCGCCCATTGCGCGCCTTGCCGCGCAGCGCCAGGCGCTGCGCCACGCCGAAACGGTGCTGCTCGTCGATGATGGCGAGCGCCAGGTTGTGGAAGCGCACCTTCTCCGAGATGACCGCATGCGTGCCGATCACCAGCGCGGCCTCGCCGCTCTCGACCGCAGCGGCCATCGCGTCGCGCTCCTTCTTCTTCTGGCTGCCCGTGAGCCAGGCCACGCGCAGCCCGCGCTCGGCCAGGAGCGGATCGAGCCAGCCGACCAGCTTGCCGAAATGCTGGGCCGCGAGGATCTCGGTGGGCGCCATCAGCGCGCACTGGAAGCCCGCGTCGATGCAGCGTGCGGCCGCGAGCGCGGCGACCACGGTCTTGCCCGAGCCGACGTCGCCCTGCAGCAGCCGGTGCATCGGCACCTCGCGCGCCAGGTCGCGCGTGATCTCGTCGCCGACGCGCTGCTGTGCCCCCGTGAGGCCGAAGGGCAGCACCGCCAGCAGTTCGTCGTGCAGCGCGCCCTTGCCGCCGGCCGGCCCCGCCGCCGCATCGAGCACCGGTGCGCGCTGCGCCGCGCGCTCGCGCCGCGCCTGCATCTGCGAGAGCTGCTGCGCGAGCAGTTCCTCGGCCTTGATGCGCTGCCAGGCCGGATGGCTGTGGTCTTCGAGCGTGGCCATGGCCACGTCGGGCGTCGGGTAGTGCAGAAAGTTGAGCGCGCTGCGCAGGTCCCAGGCGCCGCGCAGTCCGATCTGCACCGGAATGGTCTCGTCGAGCACCGCACGTGCCAGGCCCGAGCGCACCTCGCGGCGCAGCACCGGCTGGGGCAGCCCGGCCACGGTCGAGTAGACCGGCGTCAGCGCCTCGGGCAGCGAGGTGCCCGCGGCCTTGACCGTCGGATGCATCATCTGCCGCCCCACGAAGCCGCCGCGCACCTCGCCGCGCACCCGCACGCGCGCGCCGATCGCGAGCTGCTTCTGCTGCGAAGGATAGAAATTGAAGAAGCGCAGCTGGCAGGTGTCGCTGCCGTCGTCGACGGTGGCGATGAGCTGGCGGCGCGGCCGGTACACCACTTCGCTTTCGGTCACCACGGCTTCGATCTGCGCGGTGTCGCCGTCGCGCGTGTCGGCGAGCCGCACGATGCGGGTCTCGTCCTCGTAGCGCATCGGCAGGTAGAGCGCAAAGTCGATGTCGCGCACCAGGCCGAGCTTGCGCAACGCGCGCTGGACCTGGCTCAGGCCGCTGCCCGGCGGGCCGGCGGCCGGCACCGCCGCCGCATCGGCCGTGGCGGCCGGGGGCTTTCGGGACGTGGCGGATTTAGCGGGCGCGGGCATGGGACAATTCTGCCCGGCTCCGGCCATCCGCTTTCCCGTTTCCGTTCTTTCCGCCACTTGGCACGGGTCCGTCCGACCCTCAAGCACCATGCGCGACTTCACGCTCTCCGATTTCGATTTCGACCTGCCGCCCGAGCTGGTGGCCCAGCATCCCGCGCCCGAGCGCACCGCCTCACGCCTGCTCGACGGCACCGGTCCCGCACCGGCCGACCGCATCTTCCGCGACCTGCCCGCGCTGCTGCGCGCGGGCGACCTGCTGGTCTTCAACGACACCCGCGTCGTCAAGGCGCGCCTGTTCGGCGAGAAGCCCACCGGCGGCAAGCTCGAACTGCTGGTCGAGCGCGTGTTGCAGGGAAAGGAGGTGGTCGCCCACATGAAGGTCAGCAAGAAGCCGCCCGTCGGCACCACGCTGCAGATGGTGGGCGGCTTTCGCGCCACTTTGCTCGGCCGCTGGCCCGAGGAAGACGGCGCGCTGTTCCGCTTCGCGTTCGAGAGCGACGCGGGCGAGAACCCCTACATGCTGATGGAGCGCTGCGGCCACGTGCCGCTGCCGCCCTACATCACCCACACCGATTCGGCCGAGGACGAGCGCCGCTACCAGACCGTGTTCGCGCGCGTGCCCGGCGCGGTGGCCGCACCCACGGCGGCGCTGCATTTCGACGAGGCGCTGCTGGCCGCGCTCGAAGCCCGCGGCGTGCAGCGCGCCAACGTCACGCTGCACGTCGGCGCCGGCACCTTCCAGCCCGTGAAGACCGAGAACATCGCCGAGCACCAGATGCACGCCGAGCGCTACGAGGTGCCCGAAGCCACGCAGCGTGCCATCGCCGAATGCAAGGCCCGCGGCGGCCGCATCGTGGCCGTGGGCACCACCACCGTGCGCACGCTCGAATCGTGGGCCAAGAGCGGCCAGGCCAGCGGCGACACGCGCATCTTCATCACGCCCGGCTTCGCATTCGCGCACGTCGACCTGCTGGTCACCAACTTCCACCTGCCGAAGAGCACGCTGATGATGCTGGTCTCGGCACTGGCCGGCTATGAACGCGTGATGGCGCTCTATGCGCATGCGATCGCCGGGCGCTACCGGTTCTTCAGCTATGGCGATGCCATGCTGCTGGCACGCAAAATCCCAACGCTCGGGGAGCTACAAGCCGAGTTACACGGAATCGCAACGACCGTGTCCGATGACAAAGATCGCTTCTGATCACGCGGATCGCTCAACATCCACTGCCATGCTCTCCTTCGACCTCCTCAAGACCGACCCCGACAGTCACGCGCGCCGCGGCACGCTCACGCTCAACCACGGCGTCGTGCAGACGCCGATCTTCATGCCCGTGGGCACCTACGGCACCGTCAAGGGCGTGATGCCGCGCAGCCTCGAAGAGATGGGCGCGCAGATCATCCTGGGCAACACCTTCCACCTCTGGATGCGCCCGGGCCTCGATGTGATGGCGAGCTTCGGCGGGCTGCACCAGTTCGAAAAATGGCACAAACCCATCCTCACCGACTCGGGCGGCTTCCAGGTCTGGTCGCTCGGCGCGATGCGCAAGATCAGCGAAGAGGGCGTGAAGTTCGCGTCGCCCGTCAACGGCGACAAGCTGTTCCTCACGCCCGAGGTCTCGATGCAGATCCAGACCATCCTCAACAGCGACATCGTGATGCAGTTCGACGAGTGCACGCCCTACGACACGAAGGGCCACATCACGACCGAGGCCGAGGCGCGCGTCTCGATGGAACTGAGCCTGCGCTGGGCGAAGCGCTGCCAGCATGAATTCGCGCGCCTCGAGAACCCGAACGCGCTGTTCGGCATCGTGCAGGGCGGCATGTTCGAGAACCTGCGCGAGGAATCGCTCGCGGCGCTGGTCGAGATGGACTTTCCCGGCTACGCCATCGGCGGCGTGAGCGTGGGCGAGCCGAAGGAGGAGATGCTCCACATCATGGGCCACACGCCGCACCGGCTGCCCGCGAACAAGCCGCGCTACCTCATGGGCGTGGGCACGCCCGAAGACCTGGTGCAGGGCGTGGCCGACGGCGTGGACATGTTCGACTGCGTGATGCCCACGCGCAATGCGCGCAACGGCACGCTCTTCACGCGCTTCGGCGACCTGAAGATGCGCAATGCGCGCCACAAGAGCGATCCGCAGCCGATCGATCCGAGCTGCACCTGCCATGCCTGCGCGGGCGCCTCGGGCGTGAGCTGGAACGACGGCGGGCGCGAAGGCTTCAGCCGCGCCTACCTGCACCACCTCGACCGCTGCGGCGAGATGCTCGGGCCGATGCTCACGACCATCCACAACCTGCACTACTACCTGAACCTGATGCGCGAGGTGCGCGAGGCGCTCGACGCGGGCACGTTCGGCGCGTTCCGCGCAAGCTTCAAATCCGACCGGGCGCGCGGCGTGTAGCGTGTAGGCAGGCACCGATTCACGCGCCGCGCCCCATCCGCTACGCTGGCGCCATGACCCAAGGCTCCAACACCCCCTCCTCCACCAGCGCCTACACCGCCCGCTACCCCTCGCTCGCGGGGCGCACCGTCTTCATCTCGGGCGGCGCGAGCGGCATCGGCGAAACGCTGGTGCGGGCCTTCCACGCACAGGGTGCGAAGGTCGGCTTCTGCGACATCGACGCCGCCGCGGGCGAGGCGCTCGCCAACCAGCTGCGCGGTGAACACCCAGCGTGCTTCGTGGCCTGCGACGTGACCGACACCGCCGCGCTGGCCGCCGCGATCGCCACGGTGCGGGCGCAGTTCGGGCCGGTGGGCGTGCTGCTCAACAACGCCGCCAACGACCGCCGGCACGACATGGCCGACGTGACCGACACCGATTTCGACCGCCTCGTGGCCGTCAACTTCAAGCACCAGTTCTTTGCCGCGCAGGCCGTGGCCGACGACATGCGCGCGCTCGGCGGCGGCTCGATCATCAACTTCGGTTCGATCAGCTGGATGATCAAGGACCCCGGCTATCCGGTCTACCAGGCCTGCAAGGCGGCCGCGCGCGGCCTCACGCGCTCGCTCGCGCGCGACCTCGGCAAGGACGGCATCCGCGTCAACACGATCGTGCCGGGCTGGGTCATGACCGAGCGGCAGCTCAGGCTCTGGGTCAAGCCCGAGTCGGGCGCCAAGATCGAGGCCGCGCAATGCCTGCCGGGCCGCCTGATGGCCGACGACATCGCCGCGATGGCGCTGTTCCTGGCCGCCGACGACTCGCGCATGTGCACCGCGCAGGACTTCGTGGTCGACGCCGGCTGGACCTGAACCGCGCGCCGCGCCGCCTCAGGCGCCCTGCTGCGCAGCGCCGTCCGTCGGCCCGTCCGTGGCCTCGGCCGCCGTGCCGCAGGCGTGGCAGAACTTCGAGAACGCGCTCTTGCGGGTCTGGCAATGCCCGCAGTGGTCGAACAGGCCGATGCCGCAGTGCGGGCAGAAATCCATCTCGGTGTTCTTCAGGTCCACCGGCCGCTCGCAGCCCGGACACACGTTCTTGGCCAGCCGCGCGAGCGCGGTGTCGTAGCTGAGCTCCTGGCGCCGCACCGTGTCGGGTTGCTGCTCGGCCGCCTTCTGGCGCGCCAGATAGCCGTTGAGCGCGACGATGGCGTAGCGCCCCACCAGCGCCGTCACCACGATGCCCACGATGTAGCGCACATAGCCGCCGTAGCTCGGCAGGTAGGGCACCAGCTCGACGAAGAACGCGAACAGCGCAAACAGGATGAAGCCCCAGGCAAAAGGCCAGTAGGTGCTCTTGCGCTTCTTCACGAACAGCCAGCCGGCCACCACCAGCAGCGGCAGCGTGAGCGCCAGGCGATAGCCGAACACGCGCAGCTCGACCCGGCGGTACTCGGCCTCGAGCTTCTCCTGCGCCGCCCGTTCGAGCACCGCGAGCGACTCGCGCGCCCGCTCGTCCGCCTGCCGTGCGTCGAGTGCGATCTGGCGCTGCGCGTTGAGCTTGCGCTGCGCGTCGTCTTCCTTCTGCTTGAGCGCATCGAGCGCGCGGGTGCGCGCGATCAGCTCCGGGTCCTGGTCGGGCTGGGCGGTGGCGCGGCGCGTGGCGATCCAGTTGCCGAAGGTCTCGCGCGCATTGGTGCTGGCCTGCCGCGCCACGTTGAGCTGCAGCTGCGCCTGCTCGAGTTCGCGCGAGGCGACGCGCTCGGCCTCTTCCGAGGCCTTGATCGCATTGCGCAGCGGCTCGGCCGCGGGCCGGTCGATGAAGTCGTCGAGCTCCAGCGCGCGCTCGACCTGCGGCAGGTCGCCCACCAGCGTGCCGCCAAGCCCGATCAGGAAGCTCGCGAACACCAGCGCCACGAGCCAGAGCCCGCGGCGGAACCATTTCTCGGACAGGCGCAATGACTTGCTCATTTCATATTTCCTTGTTCTTGCCTTGCGGATGTGCAGCGCCGCGGCTCGCGGCTCAGAGCCCCAGCACGGCGGGTGCCGCGCCGAGCCCCGCGCGCGGCAGCCATTCGAACACCGAATCCACCGTGACCGTCTCGATGCGGTCCGAAAAGCGTTTCTCGTTCGGATGGTCGTCGAAGGCCACGTTGGCCGAGCCGACGCGCCCACCGAGCCGGGTCAACGGACCGAGCCGCAGCGTGGTGGGCGCATAGCCCTTGAACTGCAGCCAGGCCTGGGCCTGCGCGCGGCTCGCGATGGTGGTGGGCTCCATGGCCGCGGCCAGCGTCTCGATCGCCCACTGGTTCGACTGCTGGTATTTCCGGCCCCAGGCATAGCTCACGATGCTGTAGGGCGCGATGTCCAGGCGCGTGATGCGCGCGGCCGGCGCCTGCAGCATCGCCAGCAGCTGCGACTGCACCTGCGGCGTGGGCACGGCCCAGGCCGCCTCGTAGCGCCACGGATCGTCGAGAAAGAACTCGCCGAGCCCCTGGCGATAGACCGCGGCCACGGCCGTGCCGCACTGGTTGAGCTTGTGCACCACGCGCCACGGGCCCGCGTCGGTCTTGTAGGCGATGCCCAGGTGCGAATAGCGCAGACCGTACTTGTCGAGGTCCTGCCCCGCGCGGGCGAGCAGCACCACGCGGGCGCCGCTGGCGTCGAGCCGCTCGGACGTGCGCTCGGCCAGCTGCATGCCCTGAGTGATCGTCGCGGCGGTGGGCTTCACGGCCTCGCACGAGCGGCCGGCCTGCGCTTGCAGTGGCAGCACCAACGCCAACGCGAGCAGCGCGCCAGGATGCAGCGGCTTCATGACAGCTTCTCGTTGTGCAGCAGCGCACGGCCGATGGCATTCGGCACGAAGGCCAGCACCTCGCCCGCGGCCGAGATCAGCACGCCGCTGCCGATCGCGGTCACGCGCACGCTGGTGCCGACCGCGGCCGAGACGCCGCCGGCGGCGCGGCCGGCCACCTGGATGCTGGCGCGCGCGCCGTCGGACGCGCGCTCGAGCAGGTAGACGGTGCCGTCGACCGAGGCCTCGACGGCCAGCACCGTCAGGACCGATCCGCCGACCGAGAGCGCCGCCGGCAGCGCCACCACCGCGGTGGCCGAGGCGCCCGCGGCCGAAGCGGCGCCCACCACCGACGCCACGGGCATCAGTGAGAGCGCCGCGGACGCTTCGGAAGCGCCGTCGTGGGCCTGGGCATGCAGCGGCAGCGCGGCGCCGGCGAACAGGGTGCAGGCCGCAGCCAGAAGGGAAATCATCGACTTTTTCATGGCGTTCTTTCGTGGCTTCTTCATTCGGCAGCGGCGCTGGCGGCTTCGGCGCGGGCGGCGCGGCGGCCCTGCAGGCGCGTTTCGATCAGGTCGGCTTCATGCCGGTCGCGCAGCGTCTTGGCGAGCGTGAAGGCCGCGCTGATGAGGAACAGCCAACTCACGCCCAGGAACGCCTTGTAGGCCTCGTTGATCTCCATGCGCAGCAGGCCCCAGCCCGTGAGGCCCATGGCGGTGAAGAAGCTGCCCCAGACCACGAGCCGCCACATCGGCACGTCGCGGCCGGCGGCCGGCTCGTCCTTGGCATGCTGGCTGTCGCGCACGAACTTGGCCAGCATGAAAGCGGTGCTGAGGCAGAACACGTAGCCCATCACCATGAAGGCCCGGTCCAGCGCCTCGCCCGGCAGCCAGCTCAGGCCGGTGGCACAAAGGAACACGGCGATCGCGAAAGACGCCCAGACCTGGAGCTGCCAGGCCCGCGTGTCGCGCTGGATCGAAACGGTGGAAGACGGGGTGGTTTGCATAAAGAAAAAGCCTCGCGGCGTAGTGAAGGTGAGCGAATGATGGTTCGCTGCCGCACCGCGGGGCTCGAATTCTTCGACCGGTCCCGGCCTTGTACGCCGGCGGTATCGCAATAAGCTACTTTCAGCCGGCGGCCAGCAGCCCGCCCACACGCTGCTGCAGGGCCTCGGGCCGCACCTCGTGGGCCGGCACCGCGGGTCCCACGCGCAGGCCGACACGGCTGAAGAAGCCGCGGCGGAAGGGCCGGGCCATGGCCACGTTCTGGCCGCCGCGCAGTTCGATGCGGCTGAAGTACGAGCCCCAGAGATTGGTCAGCGCCATCGGGATCACCGGCGGCTCCATACCCTCGGCGCGCGCGCCCTCGACGATCTTCATCACGCCGCCCTTGAACGGCTGCAGCGTGCCGTCGCGCGTGATGGCGCCCTCGGGAAAGATCGCGAGCAGGTCGCCTTCGCGCAGCACGGCCAGCGCCTTGGCGAACGCCGCTTCGTAGGCCGCGGCGTCTTCCTTCTGCGGCGCGATCGGTATCGCCTTGGCGAGCCGGAACAGCCAGCCGAGCACCGGCACCTTGAAGATCCGGTGGTCCATGATGAAGCGGATCGGCCGCGGGCTCGCCGCCATCAGCAGCACCGCGTCGATGAAGCTCACGTGGTTGCACACCAGCACCGCCGCGCCCTCGGTGGGAATGTGCGCATCGCCCTGGATGTCGAAGCGGTAGACGAAGCGCGACAGCACCCAGGCCACGAAGCGCAGCAGGTATTCGGGCACCAGCAGGAAGATGTAGAAGGCCACCACCGCATTCGCGATGCCGGTGAAAAGGAAGATCTGCGGGATCGTGAAGCCGGCGCCGAGCAGCGCGCCCGCGATCACCGAACTGCCGATCATGAACAGCGCATTGAGGATGTTGTTGGCCGCGATGATCCGGGCCCGGTGCGTGGGCTGGCTGCGCAGCTGGATCAGCGCGTACATCGGCACGCTGTACAGGCCCGCGAACAGCGACAGCAGCGCGAGGTCGGCCATCACTCGCCAGTGCGCGGGCTGGTTCACGAAAGCCGCAAGCCCCATGCCGGCCGAGGGCGGCAGCGCGCGCGAGGCGAAGTACAGGTCGATCGCGAACACGCTCATGCCGATGGCGCCGAGCGGCACCAGGCCGATCTCCACCTGGCGCCGGCTCAGCGTCTCGCACAGCAGCGAACCGATGCCGATGCCGAACGAGAACACCACCAGCAGCAGCGAAGCGACCTGCTCGTCGCCGTGCAGCACTTCCTTCGCGAAGCTCGGGAACTGGCTCAGGAACACCGCGCCGAAGAACCACATCCACGAGATGCCGAGCAGCGAGCGGAACACCACGATGTTGCCGTGCGCGAGCTTGAGGTTGCGCCAGGTCTCGCTGAACGGGTTCCAGTTGACCACCAGCCCGGGGTCGGTGGCGGGGGCCAACGGCACCGCCTGCGCCGTGGCGCGCCCGATCAGCGCCAGCAGCACGCAGGCCGCGGCCACCGCGGTGTGGCCGACCTGCGGCATCGCCACCAGCAACCCGCCCGCGACCTGGCCGAGCAGGATCGCGACGAAGGTGCCCATCTCGACCATGCCATTGCCGCCCGTGAGCTCGCGCGCATCGAGCACCTGCGGCAGGTAGGCGAACTTGACCGGGCCGAACAGCGTGGAATGCAGCCCCATGAGGAACACGCAGCCCAGCAGCACCACCGCATCGGCGCGCACGAAGCCCCAGGCCGCGATCAGCATGATCGCGATCTCGAGGTTCTTGACGAAGCGGATCATCTTCGTCTTGTCGAACTTGTCGGTCAGCTGGCCGGCCGTGGCCGAGAACAGCAGGAAAGGCAGGATGAACAGCGCGCCGATCGCGAGGCCCGCCATGGCAGGCGGCATCCAGCTCAGCTGCAGCTGGTAGGTCACCATGACGGTGAAGGCGAACTTGAAGAGGTTGTCGTTCGCAGCCCCCGCGAACTGGGTCCAGAAGAAGGGCGCGAAGCGCCGCTGCGCGAGCAGCGCGAACTGGTTGGCATGCGCGTTCGCTTCTTGGGCCTCGGCGGCATGGCCGGCAGCGGTGTCGGTCATCGGGCGGTTCTCCTCATGCCGCGACCGCGGCTGGGTCGGGATTGTGCCGCAGCACCTGCGCCTGCCAGTCTTGCGCCATCGCCCGCAGTGCGAACACCACCGGCAGTCCCGCGAGCGCGGCGACCAGGTGCTTGAGCGTGTGGCCGGAAACCAGCTGCCCCGTGACCTCGTAGACCGCGTGGTCGCCGAGCTCGAAGGCCTTGGCCAGCAGATAGAAGAAGACGACCCCGCCGAGCCGGAGCCCGGCCGCATGCGGCATCGGCCGCGCCAACGCGAGCGTGAGCACCAGCGCCATGCCGCCGAACTGCACGATGGCCCAGGGCAGCACGTTGCCGCCTTCATGGAACACCTCGACCGAAAGCAGCCCCGCGGCCAGCACGAACCAGGCCGCAGGCCAGCCCGCACGCTGGCTCACGCGCTCGCACACCGCCATGCCGATCAACCCTGCGAAAGCCACCGCCATGCCCGCGCGGTCGGCCGCGAGCCGGGGCGCATCGGGCATCAGGTGGAAGAAGGCCGAGCCGATGGCCGTGGCGATCAGGCCCGCGAAGAACAGCCAGGCGCAGTCGAGCGTGTTGTCGGGCGGATCGTTGGCGGGCGGCGTGAGCGGGAACACGGCGAGCGCCTGCTGGTGCGCGCGGTCGATGCAGTGGAGCCGGTACAGGCCCCAACCGCCGATCAGCAGGAACGGCAGGTTGCTCAGCACGTCCATCGCATGGGGCAGGCCGTGCCAGGTCCGGTCGTCGGCGAACACCGAGGCGATCGCGACGTCGGCGGCCGGCAGCGCGGGCCCGAAGCAGGCCACGAGGGTGAGCAGCAGGAGGGTGAAGAGCAGTCCGCGTTCGCGGCGGCTGAGTTTGGGCAGGCGCATGGCAAATCTTCGGGGAGTTGGAACGCCGCGGAATTTAGTTGCCAGGACCCGTTGAAGGCATCGAGAATCGATACGAGGCAATAAATCACACCTTTCGGTATCTTTTTCTAATACCTTCGCAGCCCAGCCGCTTTCGCCCTTATGAGCACCACCGTCGACCTCGTCCAGGCCTTGAAGAACGAACTCAAGAGCGCCCGCATGACCTACGCCGACCTGGCGCGCTCGCTCGGCATGGCCGAATCGAGCGTCAAGCGCATGCTGGCCAGGAGCGACATGCCGCTGTCGCGCGTCGATGCGATCTGCCGCGCGCTGAAGATCGACTTCGCCGAGCTGGCGCGGCGCGTGGCCGACGCCCAGCCGCTGCTCAAGGAGCTCACGCACGAGCAGGAAAAAGCCGTGGTGAAGGACAAGAAGCTGATGCTGGTGGCGATCAGCGTGCTGAGCCAGTGGACGCTCGAGCAGATCGTGGCGGCCTACCGGATCAGCGAGGCGGAATGCATCGGCCTGTTCGCGCAGCTCGACCGGATCGGCATCATCGAGCTGCGTCCGCTCAACCGCTACCGGCTCAAGCTCGCCAAGACCTTCCGCTGGCGGCCGCACGGGCCGGTGATGGAATTCTTTCGCGAGAACGTGGTGCTCGACTACTACGCGGGCGGCTTCGACGGCCCGGCCGAAGGCCTGCTGCTGGTGCACGGGCAGATCAGCCGCTCGCTGGCGCCGGCGTTCCTGGAGCGGCTGCAGCGCGTGGCGCAGGACTTCGCGCAACAGCACCAGACCGACCAGAAGCTCGCCGACAAGGACCGCGAGGGCTATACCCTGCTGCTGGGCATGCGCAACTGGGAGTTCGAGGCGTTCACGCGGTTGCGGCGGGGTTGAGGTCGGCTGAAGGCGGACTTCCGGACGCAGAGGACGCAAAGATCGCGCAGAAGTCGCAAAAGAAGCCCTCCAAAATTTGGATGTTCTTTTGCGTCCTTTGCGAAACCTTCGCGTCCTCTGCGTCCGGAAGTCCGTATTCGTATGCGCTCAAGCCTTGGCAGCTTCCAGCGCGTCGCGCGTGGTGCGTGCGGCGGCCTGGGCCGCGTTGGCGAAATCGTCGCCCGATGACGCGTAGATGATCGCGCGCGACGAGTTCACGATGATCGGGGCATCGGGGCGCCAGCCGGCGCGCACCGTGGCCACCGCATCGCCGCCCTGAGCGCCGACGCCGGGGATCAGCAGCGGCACGGTGGGCGCGAGTTCGCGCACGCGCTCGATCTCGGCCGGGTAGGTGGCGCCCACCACGAGGCCGAGCTGGCCATTGAGGTTCCACGGACCCTGCGCGAGCCGGGCCACGTGCTCGTAGAGGAAGGGCTGGCCCTCGAGGCCCGCAAGGCGCTGGCCCTGCAGGTCGGAACCGCCGGGATTGCTGGTGCGGCAGAGCAGGAAGGCGCCCTTGCCTTCGTGCTTGAGGTAGGGCGCGACCGAGTCGAAGCCCATGAAGGGCGACAAGGTCACCGCATCGGCGCCATAGCGTTCGAAGGCCTCGATCGCGTACTGCTCGGCGGTCGAGCCGATGTCGCCGCGCTTGGCATCGAGGATCACCGGCACATGCGGCGCATTGCGGCGCATGTGGTCCATCAGCTGCTCAAGCTGGGCTTCGGCGCGGTGGGCGGCGAAGTAGGCGATCTGCGGCTTGAAGGCGATGACCAGGTCGGCCGTGGCATCGACGATGCGCGCGCAGAAGTCGTAGATGCGGCTCGCGTCGCCCTTCAGTCGGCCGGGAAACTTGGCTGGCTCCGGATCGAGCCCCACGCAGAGCATCGAACCGTTTTTTTGCTGTGCTGCGGCCAGCTGGTCTAGAAAGGTCATGGGGCCCGATTTTACGGACCCGCCCGGGCCAGCCTCAGGCCCCGGGCGTCTGCTGCTGATCGGCCGCGAGGCACAGGTCGGCCCAGGCGCGCGCCTTGTCGGCCGGATTGCGCAGCAGGTAGGCCGGGTGGTAGGTGGCGACCACCGCCGCGCCGCCCGCCATAGGCAGCGGCTGGGCGCGGCCACGCAGCTTGCCGAGCGGATCGGCGCTCTGCATCAGGCTCTGCGCGGCCAGCGGCCCCATCGCGAGCACCACCTGGGGCGCGAGCGCGGCGGCATGTTCCTCGAAGGCCTCGGCGATCGGCCGCGGGCTGCCGGGCTGGCCGGCGGCCACGCCACGGTGCGTGCGCATCAGGTGCACGGGCGTGGCGCCGCGCTGCAGCCCGAGGGCGCGCAGCATGTTGTCGAGCAGCTTGCCGGCCTCGCCCGCGAACGGCTCGCCATGGCGGCCGTCGGCCTCGGGCGGCATGTCGGCCACCACCAGCCAGCCGCCTTGCGCCGCTTGGGCGCCGGCTTCGGCGTAGAGCCGGCGCGGCGCCTCGACCAGCACGGCGGCCCCGTGGACGAGCGGCGCGGCGGCAGGCGCAGGGCGCGGCGCGGGCGCGGCCCG
>CAMLCW010000037.1 GCA_946478645.1 uncultured Variovorax sp. | reverse complement strand
TGGCCGGCGCCATCAGCGAGGTCGGGCCGGTCATCGTGTAGACCTCGTCGGCGTAGCCTTGCTCGGCGAAGGTCGGCACGTCGGGCAGCGCGCGGGCGCGGCGCGTTCCGGCCACCGCCAGCGGACGCAGCTTGCCGGCCTGGATGTACGGCTGCAGCGTGGTGACAGAGCCGACGGTCATCTGGATCACGCCGCCGATCAGGTCGACCGCCATCGGGCTCTCGCCCTTGTAGGGCACGTGCAGCGTCTGCAGGCCATAGGCCTTGTCCATGTAGACCTGCACCTGGTGCGGCTGCGTGCCCGCGCCCCACGAGCCCATCGAATACTTGCCGGGCGCCGCCTTCACGGTGGCGATGAGGCTCTTGAAGTCGGTGGCCTGAACCGAAGGGTGAACCGCCAGCACGGTGCGCATGGTGGCGATGTCCGAGACCATGCGCAGGTCGGTGCGCGGGTCGTACGGCAGCTTGCTGTAGAGCACCAGGTTCGCGGTGACGGGCCCCGGCACCGTCAGCAGCAGCGTGTGGCCGTCGGGCACGCTCTTGGCGACATGGTCGGTGCCGATGATCCCGCCCGCGCCGGTGCGGTTCTCGACCACCACCGGCTGGCCGAGCCGCTTCGAGAGGCCCTCGGCCAGCAGCCGCGCGAGGATGTCGGTCGAGCCGCCCGCCTGGTACTGCACGACGATGCGCACGGTTTTGGAGGGGAAGCCGTTTTCCGTGCCCGCGGCCGCCGCGCCGCTGGCGGCGGCGAAGGCCAGCGCTGCGGCGCCGCCGAGTGCGCGCCGCAGCGCGTGGGTCGATGGCGTCTTCGTCATGCGATCTCTCCGGCGCTGTGCGAGGCGCGCCCGACGACCAGCGCGTCGACCGCCACGCAGCCGCCATCGGCCTTCGGCCTGGCGATCAGCGGGTTGATCTCGGCGCTTGCGAGCGTGTCGCCCGCGCGTTCGGCAAAGGCAGCAAGCGCGCACAGCGCGTCGGCGATCGATGCGAGGTCGACCGGCGCACGGCCGCGCGCGCCGTCGAGGATCGCGAAGGCGCGCAGCTCGCGCACCATCGCCAGCGCGTCGTCGCGCGTGACCGGCAGCGGGCGCAGCGACACGTCGCCGAGCGTTTCGACATGGATGCCGCCGAGCCCGAACATCAGCACCGGGCCGAACACCGGGTCGCGGTGCACGCCCGCGATGCACTCGACGCCGCCGTGCAGCATGCGCGCCACCAGCGCGCCGCCGAGCCGCGCGTCGGGCCGGGCGGTGAGCGCATGGTCGCGCGTGCGCTCGAAGGCCGCGCGCGCCTGCGCCGCGCCGCGCACGCCGAGCGCCACGCCACCGACGTCGGACTTGTGCGGGATGTCGGCGCTGACGATCTTCACCACGACCGCGTCGCCGAGTGCGTCGGCCGCGGCGGCAGCTTCGTCGGCGCTGCGCACGACGCGGTGCGCGACCACGGGCACGCCCGCGTCGGCGAGCAGTGCGAGCGCCTCGGGTTCGGACATCGTGCCGGGGGCGAGCGTCAACGACGGGGCGGTCGGTGCGGGCACTGCCGCCGCGGCCGCCGCAGGCTTCAGCCCCGCGAGCGCGGCGATCGTCCGGATGCCGTCCGACGGGTCGGCGAACACCAGGCAGCGCATCGCCTCGAGTTCGGCGCGGCGCTCGGGCGACAGCAGCGTGCTCACCGCCAGCAGCGTGTCGGGGTAGGCCGCGCGCAGTGAAGCCACGAGCGCGCGCAGCACCGGCCAGAAAGCGTCCGAGGCACCGGCCGCCGCCAGGAAGCCCATCCACGACGCGAAGCCGCGGTCGTCGAGCATCACGCGCGCCGTGCGCTCGATCAGCGTCATGTCGTTGGTGACCTGGCCCGTGATGTCCACCGGATTGCGCGGCGCCGCGAAAGGCACCCAGCTGCGCAGCACGTCTTGCGCGGGCTCGCTCAGTGGCTGCACGTCGAGGCCCTGTGCCGAGGCTTCGTCGGCCATCAACGCGCCGACGCCGCCCGACAGCGTGAACAGGCCGAGCGAACGGTCGCGCGGGCGGCCCGCCACGGCCGCGCTGTGCGCGAGGTCGAAGAACTCCGTGAGGTTGCGCGCGCGCAGCACGCCGTAGTGGCGGAACACCGCGTCGTATACCGCGTCGTCGCCCGCGAGCGCGGCGGTGTGCGAGGCCGCGGCCTCGGCGCCGAGCGCGGTGCGGCCGACCTTGACCATCACCACCGTCTTGCCGTTGGCTTGCGCCAGCGCCAGTGCCGCACGCAGCCGCGGGCCGTCGCGGCAGCCTTCCATGTAGGCCATGATCACGTCGGTGCCCGGGTCTTGCGCGAGCCAGGCCAGGCAGTCGGCGACCTGCACGTCGGCCTCGTTGCCGGTGGTGGCCCACAGCGACAGCCCGACGCCGCGCTCGCGCGCCATCGCATACGCATAGGCGCCGAACGCGCCCGACTGGCTCACCAGACCGATGCGCCCCGGCGCCACGCGGCCCACGCCGGGCGCCGGCGAGAAGGTCGCGTACACATGGCGCGCGATGTTCATGAAGCCCAGGCAGTTGGGGCCGACCAGCCGCACGCCCGCGGCGCGCGCACGCTCGCCGAGCCGGGCCTGCGCGGCCGCGCCTTCGGCGCCGATCTCGGCGAAGCCCGAGGAGAACAGCACCACGCCTTTCACGCCCGAGGCGATGGCGTCGTCGAGCGCGCCCTCGACCAGCCCCGACGGCACCGCGAGGATCGCCAGGTCCACCGGCTGGCCGATGGCGCGCAGGCTCGGGAACGCCGCCAGGTCCTGGATGCGATCGGCGTTCGGGTTCACCGGATAGAGCGCGCCCTCGAAGCCGAAGCGGCGCAGGTAATCCACCGGGATGCCGCCGATCTTCTGCGCGTTGGACGAGGCGCCGACCACCGCGATGGCACGCGGTGCGAACAGCGCCGAGAGGGATTCGGTTTGCGAAGAGAAGTAGTCCGTGGTCATGGCAGGGGTCAGAAGTTGTGGCGGATGCCGGTGGCGAGCACGCGCACGTCGTTGCCGCTGTTCGCCAGCACCGGCACGGTGGCGAGCGAGGCCGAGGCGCCGTGCCGGTTCAACAGGCGCAGCCAGCGCGCATAGAGCACGGTGCGCTTGCTGAGGTGGTGGTCGTAGCCCAGCGTCCACGCGAGTTGCGCGCGGTCGCTGCCGGCCACCTTGCGCTCGGTGGCGCCGAAGACGATGTTCGACACCGGCGTCACGTTGTAGGTCGCGCCCAGGTTCAGGAGCTTGGCGGTCGGCACGCCGGGCAGGCTCGATGCGTTGCGCACGTAGCTCGCGTAGAGCTGCAGGCCGAGCGACGACCACTCGTAAGCGCCGGTCAGCGCCTGGTAGGTGGTGGTGGCGGGCGAGGCCACGGGCGCCGCGGCCGAGCCGGAGCGTGCGCGCTGGTAGGCGTAGGCGATGTAGTAGGGCTTGCGCGCCCAGCCGAAGTTCGCGCCGTAGACGTTGCCGCTCTGGTGGCTCGGCGCGCTCGATTCGCCGGGCGCATAGGCGATGTCGGCGAAAAACGCCATGCTCGCGGGTGTGCGGTAGCGCACCATGTTGCTGGCGCGGGCGGCGAAGGGCGTGATGCCGGGTTGCGCGTCGGTCGCGGCGACCAGGTTGATCGGCGAGAACACCGCGTTCAGGCCGTAGGGATCGGCCTTGAACAGCGCGTAGAACATCGGCGTGTACATGCGGCCCGCGTCGATCTGGCCCCAGGGCGCGGAGATACCGACGAAGGACTGGCGGCTGAACGACATCGCGGGGCCGGGCAGGGTGCCGTTGCCGGTGTCGGGCGCGAAGCCGCTCTCGAGCGTGAAATGCGCGCGCATCCCGTCGCCCAGGTCTTCGGTGCCGCGAAAGCCGATGCGCGAGGCGGTCTGGCCACCGTCTTCGAGCCGCGTCGACGATGCGGCGCCCGATTTGGCGTGCGCCATGTACAGGTCGAGCGTGCCGTAGACGGTCACGGTGCTTTGCGCGAGCGCCAGCGTGGAGGCCGTCAGCGCGAGGCCGGCGGCGGCTGTCTTCTTCATCTGGTGTTGTCTCCGGGTGGGGCGCGCCGCCTGCGGATGCAGGGCGGTGCCGCCTGTGTGCTTGTCGAGTTCCGGGGCTTACGATAGAAACGAAGGCCACCCAAATCTGTCAATGCATTGACAGATTCCTGAACATCAACGCAGGGAGAACCCGCTGGCCCGATCGCCCGTTTCCACACTCGAAGACGAAGAAAGCGCCGCGCTGCTCGACCGCGCGCTGCGCTGGAACGAGTTGTTCGCGCAGTGGTCCGACGCGCGCCGGGCCGCGCTGATGAAGTCCGCGCGGCTGGTGCGCTACCGTCGTCGCACGCAGGTGCTGGCGCATGACCGCCACAAGCGGGAGCTGCTGGCCGTGGTGTCGGGCTGCATCGAGGTCAGCAGCATGAGCCCGCAGGGACGCAAGTACGTCAATGCGCTGCTCGGACCGGGCCAGGTGGCGCCGCTGGTGCGGCTGCTCGAGGAAGTGCCGCTGCCCTACGACTACCACGCGCACGAAGATTCGGTGATCGTCCACCTGCCGAGCGACGCCGTGCTCGCGGAGCTCGACGCCGAGCCCGCGCTGTGGCGCGGCGTGGCCAGGCTCGCGCTGCAGCGCCAGCGGCAGAGCATCGTGCTGCTGCAGAACCAGATGCTCAACACCATCCGCGGGCGCGTTGCCGCCACGCTGACGAGCCTGATCTACTTTTACGGTGGTCAGCCGGAGGCGGCCACGAACCTGCCGGTGCGGCTGTCGCAGCACGACCTGGCGGCGATGCTCGGCCTCTCGCGCCAGACGATCAACAAGGAGCTCGGGCGGCTGGTCGACGAAGGCGTGATCGACATGCGCTACAAGCGCATCCGCATCGCCGACCCCGCGCAGCTTGCGCGCATTGCGGCGGGCACCGAGGCGAAGGGTGCGGCCGCCGAATAGCGCCGCTTCGGGGCGCGGCGGCCCTCGCCGTCAGTCCAGCCGCAGGCCGGCCTTGACCACGGTGCGCTCGACGCGCGCGCGCTCCTTGGCGAGGTGGGCCGCGAAGGCCTCCGGGCCGGAGGCCGCGACCACGCTGCCGCGCTTCTCGAGCATCTGCACGTAGGCCGGCTCGCGCACCGCCTGCTCGACGGCGCGCACCAAGGTGCGCTGCACGTCCTCGGGCATGCCGGGCGGGCCGACCACGCCGAGCCACGACGACACTTCGAGGCCCGGGTACATGCTCGACAGCAGCGGCACGTCGGGGAACTGCGCGAGCTTGCGGCCGCTCGCCACCGCCAGCACCTTGAGCTGGCCGGCCTGCAGCTGCGTCGCGACCGCGCCCACGCTGTCGATCATGAAATCGACGCGGCCGGCCACGAGGTCGGTGGTCGACTGCGCGCCACCGCGGTACGGCACGTGCACCGCCTTCACGCCGGCCATCACCTGCAGCATTTCGCCTGCGATGTGCATCGTGGTGCCGAGCCCGGGCGAGGCGAAGGTCAGGCCGCCCTCGTTGCTCTTGCCCCAGGCCACCATGTCGGCCACGCTCTTGAAGCGGGAGTTCGCGGGCACCACCAGCACGAAGGGGCTCTCGTTGGCCAGGCTGACCAAGGTGAACTGGGTCTTGGGATCGAAGCCGGGCGACTTCTGCGTCAGCGGATTGACCACCAGCTGCCCCGGCGAAGCCAGCATCAGGGTGTAGCCGTCGGGCTGTGCGCGCGCGAGTTCCGAGGTGGCGATGTTGCCGCCCGCGCCGGCGCGGTTCTCCACCACCACCGCCTGGCCGAGCGTGCGGCTCATGTTCTCGGCGATCTGGCGCGCCGTGATGTCGGTGATGCCGCCGGCCGCAAAGCCCACGAGCATCTTCACCGGCCGCTCGGGGAACGCCGCGGCCCAGGCGGGCGGCAGCGCGCCCGCGGCGAGCGCGAGCACCAGCGTGGCGATCGAACGAATCTTCTTCATGTCTCTTGTCTCCTTCTTGGGTAAAAAATGAAATGGCTCAGCGCATCGAGAAGCGCACGTTCTTGAGTTGCGTGTTCTCCAGGATCGCGTCGAGCCCGCGCTCCTTGCCCAGGCCCGATTCCTTGAAGCCGCCGAACGGCGCATCGGCCGTGGCCTTGATCGGGTCGTTGATCGCGAGGTTGCCGATCTGCAGCGCCTTGCACAGGCGCATGGCGCGCCCGGTGTCGCGCGTGTAGACCACGCCCGCCAGGCCGAAGCGGCTGTCGTTGGCGATGCGCACCGCGTCGTCTTCGTCGCGGAAGCGGATCAGCACCTGCACCGGGCCGAAGATCTCCTCCTGCGCGACGCGCATTTCGCTGCGTCCCTGCAGGAACAGCGTGGGCGCGGCGAAGTAGCCGGCCTGCAGTTCGGCGCGCGTCGACAGGTCCTGCATCGTCTCGGGCTGCGCCTGTTCGTCGCGGCCGATGTCGATGTAGCGCTGCACGCGCTGCTGCTGCCCGCGACTGACCAGCGGGCCCATCTGGGTCTGGGGATCGTCGGGCAGGCCGATGCGGATGCGCGCGTAGGCAGAGCGCAGCTTGTCGGTGAAGGCGTCGGCCACGCGCTCGTGCACCAGCAGCCGCGTGCAGGCCACGCAGATCTGGCCGGTGTTGCGGCTCACGTCCTGCAGCGCCACCGCGGCGGCGGCGTCGAGGTCGGCGTCGTCGAACACGATGAGCGGCGACTTGCCGCCGAGTTCGAGCGTCACGCGCTTGATGCGCTCGGCCGCGCTACGGTAGATGGCCTTGCCGGTCTCGGTGCCGCCCGTGAACGAGATCTTCTGCACCAGCGGGTGGTCGACCAGCGCCTGCCCGACGGTCGCGCCGGGGCCGTGCACGATGTTGACCACGCCGGGCGGAAAGCCCGCTTCGAGGATCGCGGCGCCGAGCTCGACCGACGACAGCGGCGTGATCTCCGATGCCTTGATCACGGCGGTGTTGCCCGCGGCCAGCACCGGCATGAGCTTGCTCAGGGTGAGCGTCAGCGGATAGTTCCACGGCAGGATCAGGCCGACCACGCCGAAGGGCTCGCGCAGCGTGAAGTTGACGATGTGGGTGTCGGCCACGTTGAGCGTCTGGCCGCCGATGCCCTGCGAGACGCCCGCGATGTATTCGATGCCGTCGAGCATGGTCCGCAGCGAGCCGCGCGTGAGCGTGATCGGGCGGCCCACGTTCCAGGCTTCGAGCCAGGCGAGCTGTTCGCTGCGCTTCTCGAGCGCATCGCCGAGCTTGCGCAACAGACGGCTGCGCTGGCGTGCCGAGGTCTGGCGCCAATGCGTGTCGAAGGCGTGCTGCGCGGCGCGCACGGCTGCGTCGACGTCGGCGGCATCGGCCTCAGCGACCTGTGCGAGCGTGCGGCCGGTCGAGGGGTTGCCGACGTCGAACTGGCGTCCGGCGGCGCCGAGGCGCTCCTGGCCGTCGATCAGCAGCGGATAGACGCCGGTGCGGAGAATGGAAGAAGGAGAGGGTGTCTGCATGGGGGACTGCGCAAGGAGCAAATGAAAACGGACGGCCTCAGGCCGGCTGCATGGCGCGATAGAGCGCGGTGACTTCGTCGCGCGTGGGCTGCCGCGCGTGGAGCCGCAGCGACGCGTTGGCCATCGCCGCATCGATGACGGCCGGAGCGAGGTCGCCGGCGCCAAGGCCGAGTTCGGCCAGCGTGCCGGGCAGGCCGGCCTGCCGGCGCAGCGCGTCGATGGCCGCCACGAGCGCGCGGGCCAGCGCCTCGTCGCCGTCGCCCGGGCTGCTGTCGAGTCCGCAGGCCCGCGCAGTCTGCGCATAGCGCGCGGTGGCCGCGGGCAAGGTGAAGCGCATCAGCGGCACGCAGATCACGGCCAGCACATGCGCATGCGGCACGTCGACCAGCGCCTCGAGCGGCGTGCACAGGCCATGGATGCCGTCGACGCCACGCAGGCTCATCGCGACACCAGCGAGGTAGCTCGCGAGCAGCATGTCGCTGCGCGCCTTCAGCGAGGCGGGCTCGGCCAGCACGGCGGGCAGCGCGCGCATCGACAAAGCCAGCGCCTGCAGGGCCAGCGCCTCGCCGACCGGGTTGGTCGCGCGGTTGGTGGCCGCGCCGAGCGCGTGCATCACGGTGTCGAAGCCGGTGCTCGCGGTCACGCCATGCGGCACGCTCAGCGTGAGGCCTGGATCGAGCGCGAGCCATTGCGGGCGGCTGCGCCGGCTGCGCAGCACGTGCTTGCGGCCCTGGTCGTCCTTCACGAGCGCGGCCGTGGTGCTCTCACTGCCGGTGCCGGCCGTGGTCGGCACGGCCGCGAAGGGCGGTGCGTCGCGCAACAGCACGCGGTCGCCTTCGCGCAGCACCTCGTCGATCGGCACGTCGGCGCAGAGCCCGGCGACCAGCAGCTTGCCCACGTCGATGACGCTGCCGCCGCCCACGGCGATGAGGCCGTCGCACTGCTGTGCCTCCCAGCAGGCGCGGGCCTGGCGCACGTTGTCGAGCGTGGGGTTGGCGGCCACGCCGTCGAACAGCACGGGCGCGCAGCCGGCGGCGCGCAGCGCCTCGACCAGCGGCGCCACGATGCCGGCCTTCACGAGCCCCGCATCGCTGAGCACCAGCGGCCGCCGCAGGCCCCGGCCCGCGGCCCAGGCCGGCAACTGCTGCTGCGCGCAGCCCTCGCCGAACACCGCCTGGCCCGGCCATGCGAAGTCGAAGCGGTCGGGCTCGGTGCCGAAGAAAGGGGAGTTCATATCGGATGAAACGGGAGGCCGGGTTGCTCCCTCCCCCTCCGGGGGAGGGTTGGGGTGGGGGCCAGCGGCGCTACACCTGCAAGCGCCGTGGCTGCCCCCATCCCAGCCTTCCCCCGGAGGGGGAAGGAGCCTGGCGCGCTGAACGTGGTGCCCAGTTCGAACCGATGCACGCCGATGCCAGGGCACCCGCGGAACCGGCTTTGCCGGGCCGCCGGGTGCGCCCCTTGAGGGGGAGTCGAGCGACACGAAGTGCGCGAGGGACGGGGTGGGTTCATATACGCCGCCCCGCGCGCTCCCAGTGCGGTGCGCGCAACTGGTTCTTGAACACCTTGCCCATGCTCTCGCGCGGCAGCGCGTCGTGGAACTCCACATGGCGCGGCACCTTGTAGCCGGCCAGGCGCTGGCGTACCCAGTCGCGCACCTCGGCCTCCGTGATGGCACTGCCCGGCGCGCGCACCACCGCCACCGCCACGGCCTCGCCGTATTCCGCATCGGGAATGCCGAACACGGCACAGTCGGCGACCTGCGGGTTCGTCACCAGCGCATGCTCGATCTCGGCCGGGTAGATGTTCACGCCGCCCGAGATCACCATGTCGCGCTTGCGGTCGGTGACGTAGAGGTAGCCGTCGGCGTCGAGGTAGCCGATGTCGCCGTTGGTCACATGGCCGTCGCGCTCGATGGCGCGGCGCGCCGCGTCGTTGTTGCGGTAGGTAAAAGGCAGGGCGTTGTCGCCCGGGTCGACGTAGATCTCGCCGACCTCGCCGGGCGGCAGCACGCGGCCCTCGGCATCGAGGATGCGCAGCGACATGCCGTCGAACGGCCGCCCGGCGGTGCCCGGGCGCGCGAGCCATTCGGTGGCCGTGACCCAGGTGACGAGGCCGGTCTCGGTCGAGCCGTAGGTCTCGTTCACGATCGGGCCCCACCAGTCGATCATGGCGCGCCGCACCTCGGGCGCGCAGGGTGAGCCGCCGTGCGTGACGTTCTCGAGCGACGAGACGTCGTAGCGCGCGCGCACCTCGGCCGGCAGCTTGAGCAGCCGCACCAGCATCACCGGCACCAGCGACAGGTGGGTGATGCGGTGTTCGTCGATGACGCGCAGCAGCTGCTCGGCGTCGAAGCGCGGCAGCACGACGATGCGCTCGGCCATGTCGAGCGCCACCCGCGCCGCGGCGTTGGGGCCGGCGTGGTAGAGCGGCCCGACCACCGCGGTGCGCATGCCTTCGCGCGCCCGGCTCGCGAGCGCGCGCACGCGCTTGGAGCCCGCATGCTGCTGCGGCGTGCCGGGCAGCCGCATCACGGCCTTGGGCCGGCCGGTGGTGCCCGAGGTGTAGAGCATGCTGCCCACCGAGGGCACCGGTTCGCTGGTGCAGGGCGGGAAGGCATCGCGCCAGCTGGCCCAGTCCTGCGCGCCTTGGGGCAGCGGCACGGGGTCGAGCGCGTAGGCCTCGCGCACGTCCTGCGGCGTCGGCACGATCAGCACCGGCAGCCCCGCGGGCACCGCGCCGGCCAGGCGCGGCCAGAGGTCGGCATGGATCACCAGCGCGCGCGCGCCGCTGTCCTGGAACACGTAGGCGGCCTCGTCGGCCTGGAAGTGCCAGTTCACCGCCACCAGGTGCACGCCGAGCCGGCCGAGGGCCAGCATCAGCTCGAGGTAGGGCAGGTCGTTGCGCAGCATCACCGCGACGGTGTCGCCGGGCTGGAGGCCGAGCGACTGGAAGCCGCTGGCGGCGCGCGCGGCCTGGGCCTGGAGGGCGGTGCCCTCGAGGCTGCGGCTGCCGCAGTGGAGCGTGAGGTTCGGGTTCATGGATGCGAGGGCAAGTTCGAAGGCGAAAGGGTGGAAGAAGGGGTCAGCGCGCGCAGCTGCGCGGCACCGGTGGCGGCGTCGTCCATGAGGCGCTGCAGCACCGCCTGCACGGGCTCGACGCGGTCCGCGAAGCCGATGGCCGGGCCCATCGACAGCAGGCCGGTGTTCCAGTCGCCGGCCGCATAGGCGTTGTCGCGGCCGAGGCGGCCGGTGGCGAGCGCGCCGAAGTCGGGATAACGGCAGGCGCCTTCGGCCTCGAGCACGCGCGTGCGCTGCACGGTGTCGTTGTCGAGCACGCGCCAGGGATGGCCGGTGCTGCGCAGCGCGAGCGTCGAGGCCTCGGCCGGCTGCGCCGCGAGGTGGCGCTTGTAGCCGTCGTGCGCCCAGATCTCCTCGCACACCAGGAAGCGCGTGCCCATCACGACCGCATCGGCGCCCAGCGCCAGCGCCGCGGCGATCTGCCTTCCGCTGCCGATGCCGCCGCCCAGGGCCAGCGGCACCTGCAGGCGCTCCAGCGCGAGCGCGCCGAGCACGAAGGTCGGCAGCTCGTTGGTGCCCGGATGGCCGCCGGCTTCGCAGCCGACCAGCGCCACCGCGTCGGCGCCGTCGTCCTGTGCTTTCAGCGCATGCGCGATGAAGGCGCACTTGTGCACCACGCGCGCGCCGCCGGCATGGATGCGCGCGAACAGGTGCCCGGGCGACGGCCCCACGGTCTCGAAGCAGCGCGCGCCTTCTTCGAGGCCGATGTCGATCCACGCGGGCACGAGGCGGTTCTCTTCGGCGCGCCGCGACTGTGTGATGTTGACGCCGAAGGGCTGGCCCGCTGCGGCCTCGCGGCAGGCGCGCACCTGGGCGCGGAACTGTTCCGGCCCGTCGAACGAGCGCGGCGTGATGAAACCCATGGCGCCGGCGCGCGCCAGCGCTGCGACGTAGCGCGCGTCGGACAGCCACATCATGCCGCCGCCGAGCACGGGCAGCCGCATGCCGAGGAGGTCCGTGAGACGGGTGCGGAACATCGTGCCGGTCACTGCATCACGAAGCCGCCGCTGATGCCGATGCTCTGCCCCGTGATGTAGGCGGCGCGGTCGGAAGCCAGCAGGCAGACCATGCCCGAGACGTCGTCGGGGCGGGCCAGGCGGCGCAGGCCGCGCGAGATCGGGTAGGCGTTGAGCATCTTGGACAGGCGCTCGTTGTTCTCGGGCGTGGATTCGGGGCTCAGCGCGCCTTCGCGGATGCCCTCGTGCGACACCGCGCCGAGCGCGATCACGTTGACGTTGATGCAGTCGGCGCCGTGCTCGCGCGCGATCGCCTTGGCAAAGCCCAGCATCGCGGCCTTGGCGCCCGAGTACACGGCCAGCCGCGCCTCGCCGGTGCGGCCGGCCTCCGACATGATGTTGATGATCTTGCCGTGGCGCCTCTCCTTCATGCCGGGCAGCACGGCCTTGCAGCAGTACATCATTGCGAACACGTTGAGGTCGACGATGCGCTGCCAGCCTTCGGCCTCGGTCTCGAGGAAGAGCGGTGCGGCGCCGCCTTTCTCGCGCCGCTCGACCAGCACGCCGGCGTTGTTGACCAGGATGTCGACCGGGCCCAGCGCTTCCTGCGCGGCGGCGACGGCAGCCTCCACCTCGGCCTGCGCGGTGATGTCGGCCACGGCCGCGAAGGCACGGCCACCGGCCGCGGTGATCTCGCGCACCACGGCCTGGGCGCGCTCTTCGAAGATGTCGTTCACGGCCACGGCCACGCCTTCGGCGGCCAGGTCCAGGCAGATGCGGCGGCCCACGCCCTGGCCGCCGCCGGTCACGAAGGCCACGCGGCCCTTGAGGTTCAGATCCATGTCGTTGCTTTCCTTGAGTGATGAAGACGGGCGGCGCTCACTGGCCCCGGAAGACCGGCCTGCGCTTCTCGACAAAGGCCTGCATGCCTTCGCGGCGGTCTTCGCTGGCGACCACCAGCGCGGCCGCGTAGCGCTCGTATTCGAGGCCCGCGTCGATGCCCACCTGCAGGCCGGTGTCGACCGCATGCTTGATGTGGCGCACGGCGAGCGGCGCGTTGGCTGCGATGCGCGCGGCCATCGCCATGGCGGTGGCCATCAGCGCCTCGGGCGCCACGACCTGGTTCACCAGGCCGATCGCGAGCGCGCGCTCGGTGTCGATGTGGTCGCCGGTGAGCATCAGCTCCTTGGCGATGCCCGGGCCCACGAGCCGCGGCAGGCGCTGCGTGCCACCCGCGGCGGGCAGGGCGCCGATGCGCGCCTCGGGCAGCGCCAGCTTCGCGCCGTGCGCCGCGATGCGCACGTCGCAGCACAGCGCGATCTCCAGCCCGCCGCCCATCGCCACGCCGTTGATGGCAGCGATGACCGGTTTCTCGAATTGCTCGATCGCGCGGAACAGCTCGTGCGTGGCCTTCTGCTGCAGGTGGTAGTGCGCCTGCGGCGTCGTGCTGCCGGCGCGTTCCTTGATGTCGGCGCCGGCACAGAAGGCGCGGTCGCCCGCGCCCGTGATGACCACGCAGCGCACCGCATCGTCATGGCGCGCGCGTTCGAGCAGCGCGTCGCGCAGCTCGGCCTTCATCGCGCCGCCGATGGCGTTCATGCGCTCGGGGCGGTTGAGCCGGATCACGGCCACCGCATCGGTGACCTCGTAGAGCAGGGTGTCGTAGTTCATGGCAGCTTTCTTTTTCAGGCACGTGCGAGGACGTGGGCCACGGCCACCGAGCCGAGGCCGATCATGTGGGCCAGCGCGAGCCGTGCGCCGGGCTGCTGGCGGCCTTCGGCCTCGCCGCGCAGCTGGCGCGTGATCTCGGCCACCTGGCCGATGCCCGTGGGGCCGAGCGGATGGCCCATGCCGATCAGCCCGCCCGACGGATTGATCGCGCAGCGCCCGCCGATCGCGGCGTCGCCGCGTGCGACGTAGGCGGCGCCTTCGCCGGTCTCGCAGACGCCGACCGCCTCGGTGTAGAGCAGCTCCTCAATGGTGAAGGCATCGTGCAGCTCGACGATGTCCAGGTCCTTCGCGCCGATGCCGGCCTGCGCGAGCGCGGCCGCCGACGACGTGCGCACCAGCTCGACCAGCGCGGGCGCATTGTCGGCCGGCAGCATCTCGCTCGTGGCCGCGGAAGCCAGCACGCGCACGGCGCGCTCGCGCGGCAGGCCGAGGCGCGCCAGCGCGGCTTCGGACACCACGATCACCGCCGCGGCGCCTTCGCCGCGCGGGCAGCACTGCATCGCGGTGAGGTCGCCCGCCACCGGGGCCGAGGCCAGCACCTGTTCGAGCGTGCGCGGCTTGCGGAACTGCGCATACGGATTGCGCGCGGCGTTGCCGTGGTTCTTGACCGCGACGCGCGCCATGTCCTCGCGCGTCAGGCCGCGTTCGCGCATGAAGCGCCGCGCCAGCAGCGCGAACTTCACGAGCGGCACGTTGGAGGTGGGGCTGAGCGGCGTCAGCCCGTCCTTCAGCACGGCGCGGCGGCCGTCGCCGAACTTGTCGACGCCCATGGCCAGCACCACGTCGTGCTCGCCGCTCGCGACCTGCAGGCAGGCCATGCGGAAGGCGGTCGAGCCCGAGGCCGAGGCGTTCTCGACCTGCATCACTTCGAGCCCGGTGGAGCCCAGGTGGCGCAGCATCACGCGGCCCGCGGCCATGCCGAGCGCGGCGGTGCCGACCACCGCCGAGCGGACCTGCGGCCACGCGAGCCCGGCATCGGCCAGGGCTTCGCGCACCGCATGCAGGCCGAGCTGCACATAGGGCGTTTCAGAAGGAAAGCTGTAGGGGTGCAGGCCGATGCCCACCACATACACGGCGCGTTCGCGCAGCAGCGAGGTCGGGCCGGTCATGCGTTCACCCCCGCTTCGACCGGGCGGAACACCCAGTGGCCCGATGCGCCTTCTTCGGTGCCGGCCTGCCAGCATGCGGCCAGCGGCATGCCGAGCGTGAGCCCGCTTTCGTCGGCCACGTCGATCAGGGCCTCTTCGACCAGGTCGGGCGCGAGCGCCACTTCGCCGATCACCGCGGGCACCGTGAGCCCGGGCGCCAGCGGCGAATGCACCGTGACGAAATTGAGCAGGCGCGCGGGTTCGCCGCAGGCCTCGGCGCGCAATTGCGCGGGTGCCGCGCCGCAGTGGCGACAGCCCGGCACCTGCGCCGGAAAACTGGTGCCGCCGCAGACGCTGCAGCGTGCGAGTTCGAGGACGGCGGCGCTCATTCGATCTTCATCCCGGTCTGTTGCACCAGCAGGCGCGCTTCCTTGCGCTCCTGTTCCATCGCGCGGCCGAAGGCCTCGGGCGTGCTGCCCAGCGCGTTGGTGCCGAGCTCGTCGAGGCGGGCCTTGATGGCAGGCTGCTTCAGCGTTTCGCTGAAGGCCTCGTGCAGGCGCTTGATAACGGGCGGCGGCGTGCCGGCCGGCGCCACCACGCCGAGCCACGTCGTTACCTTGAAGTTCGGCACGCCGGCCTCGGCCACGGTGGGCACGTCGGGCAGGTCGGCCACGCGGCGCTCGCCCGTGACCGCGAGTGGGCGCAGGCGGCCGTCGCGGATGAACGGCATCGTGGTCGAGCGGCTGTCGGGCATGAAGTCGAGCTGGCCGCCGAGCAGGTCGGTGATGGCGGGACCGCTGCCCTTGTAGGGCACGTGCACGAGCGATGCGCCGGTGCGCACCTGGAGCGTTGCGCCGGCCAGGTGCATCGAGCTGCCGTTGCCGGCCGAGCCGTACGAAAGGCCCCCGGGCTTGGCCTTGGCCTGGTTCACGAGGTCGGCCACCGACTTCAGCGGCGACTTCGCGGGCACCACGATCACCATCGGGCTCTCGGTCAGTTGCGAGACCGGCGCGAAAGCCTTGGCGGGATCGACCGGCACCTGCTTGTAGAGAAACGGGTTGAACACCAGCGGCCCCGGGTTGCCCAGCAGCAGCGTGTAGCCGTCGGGCTCGGCGCGGGCGACCACCTCGTTGGCGATGTTGCCGTTGGCGCCGGGGCGGTTGTCGATGACGATCGGCTGGCCGAGCCGCTTCTGCAGCTCGGGCTGCAGCAGCCGGGCCACGATGTCGGAAGCGCCGCCGGGCGCGAAGCCCACGACGAGGTGGACCGGCTTGGTGGGAAATCCGCTGGCCTGGGCATGCGCGCCGATGGCCGTGAGGCCGAGCGGCAGCGTGAGCAGGAGCGGGCGAAGCCACGAGGTTCGCATGGTGGTTTTGTCTCCGTGAAAAGAATGAAGAGGGAAAACGAAGGGACGAGCCCGTCCCGCTCGCCGGGCGCAGGCCGGGCGAAGACGTGATGGACGCGCAGGAAAAAAAAGGGCGGGCCTAGCCGCTGGCAGGCTTCAGCCAGCGCGCGCGCAGGCCGTCCTTGAAGGCCTGGATCGCCGAGGCGATGTCGCTGGTCTGCGGATTGAGCATCGCCTGCGTGCGCAGGCCGCGCGCGGTGGCGATGAGCAGCTGCGCTTCGCGCTCGGGGTCGATGTCGTCGCGGATCTGGCCGGCACGCTGGCCGTTCTCGAACTGCCGCGCGAGCGCGCGGTGCCAGCGTGCGCTGATCGCCGCGAAGGTGGGGCGGATGTGCGGGGCAGGGCCCAGCGATTCGTGCATCAGCATGAAGAAGGCGCGCGAGCTGTCGCGCGGCGTGTCCATGCTCTCGAGGTAGCAGTCGATTTCGCAGAACAGCGCGTCCAGGCCCGAGAGCCCGCGCAGCCGCACCAGCAGGCGCTCGCGGTGGTCGGCGGCGATCTTCTTGATCAGCTCGTCGAGCAGGCGGTCCTTGTTGCCGAAGCGGTGCTGCACCAGGCCGCGGCTGTAGCCGGCCTCGACGCCGATGGCTTCGAGCGTGGTCTGGGTGTAGCCGTGCTTGGCGATCAGGTGCGTGGCGGCCTCGAACAGGCGGCGGTCGGATTCGGCCACGCGCTCGGCCTGCGTGCGCCGCGTCTTGCGCGGGGCAGCATGGGTGGCGCTGTCGTTGGCGGAGCGGGCGGGATCGCCGGCTGGCAGCGCCGGCGACGGCGCCGCCGTCTTGGGACGGGTTTGTGTCATGGCCGCGATGTTAAATACTTGCAATCATGATTGCAAGTAAGTTTTGGATGAGTCTTGGCCGGCGGGCTTGCTTGGCGCAACGGGCACTGCCGGAATGGCAATGAACCCTGGCGTCTGAATCCCGGACCACCGTTCGATGGCGCCCGTTGAACTTCCGCAAGTTTCAGGAGATTCAAACGTGTGCCGCGCCATGGGATCGACTTTTGGGCTCACGACCGGCTGCTTCGGGCGAGGCCCAATGTCTCAGATGGGCCCAAATGCTGTCAGTCGGCTTGACCGATAGCAGTCGATGATTAACGCCCGACACGAGATCTCGGAGTGACCGTGGCGACATGCTCACTCGCAGCGGTTGGCCGGCGCCAGTTCTCTACTAGGTACGAGCTACAAGCCGTAACCGAGAATAGAAGCGAGGCCACCCGCGATTTTTGCGACGATGGCCATGATTACTGCGAAGGACGCGGCTCAAGGCGTCTATATGTCAAGAGGGGCTGCATGGCACAAATTCTTTCGGAGTACCACCGCTTCTTGGCGCATCTGGCCCAGCGACATGTGCACGACGACGTGCGTCGGCTCGCGCACTTAGTGCTCGATCACCTGCAAACGCTGGCTGAAATCGGTGCTGTCAGACGTGGTCGATCCACTCGTCTGGCGCCGCTGGCCGTCGCGCATCTGGCGCAGATGCCTGTCGCCTACGA
Organism: uncultured Variovorax sp.; assembly: GCA_946478645.1. Next base: position 5,323 of record CAMLCW010000037.1, on the reverse strand, counting down.
CGGGGACTCCCGCGGCCCCGAGGCTGGGCCGGCGCTCGGCAGGCTGCACCAGCTGGAAGTCGGGCCGTTCCGGGGATTTATGCGCCAGGAGACGTTCGACCTCAGCCATGACATCACCCTGGTCTACGGTGCCAACGGCACCGGCAAAAGCAGCTTCTGCGAAGCCTTGGAAGTAGCGATGCTCGGTTCGATCAGCGAAGCGCAGGCTAAGCGGGTCGACCAGCGAATCTATTGCAACAATGCTCGTCTGCATCGCCACGTCGCGCCGGTCCTGTCGTCCAGGGCGGCGGACGAAGCGCAGGCTGTCCAACCCGACGAAGGCGAGTACCGCTTCTGCTTCATCGAGAAGAACCGCCTCGACGACTTCGCCCGCATCGCCGCGCGGACCCCGGGCGATCAGCGCCAGCTCATCGCTACCCTGTTCGGCGTGGACCAGTTCAACGAGTTCGTGCGCGGCTTCAATCCCTCCCTCGACCAGGACCTGATGCTGGCCGGCATGCAAGCGGCACAGCTGGCACAGCATCGCCTGCAGTTGGCGAACTCCGAGCAAGCGATCGCCGCCTACCCGCAGAAGATCGCAGCGGTCGAGGGCCAGGAACAAGCCTTGGCACAGCGCATAGCGCCTGGCGTGACCTACCAGGCCTGCGTCGACTGGCTGCTCGGTACACCGCAGCAACAGGGGCGGCTGCCGCAGGTCCAGGCACAACTGGACGCCAACCCGCCTGCCATCCATGAGGTGACACAGGCTCGTCTGGAGGCGTTGCTGGCAGAGGCCTACCGCGTCCACGGGCTGTGGCAGGCGTCTTCCGCGCAACTCGCGGCCCGCGCAGGCGAGGTGTCGTACGCAAAGCTGTACGAGGCCGTGCTCGCCCTGGCCGAAGGAGCGACCGCGTGTCCCGCATGTGGAACCGGATTGGCCGCCGTGGCGCAAGATCCGTTCGCCAAGGCGCGAACGGGCCTGGAGCAGCTCGCGCAGTTGGCCGCCCTGCAGCAGCAGGAGGCCGGACTTCGGACTCAGTTGAGCGAGGCAGTCCGAGGGCTGTGGGACGAGATGCGCCGCGTGTTGGCGGCGGCTGTGGTCGCCTGTCCCGCCGACTTGCAGGCTGCGGGCCTGCCGCTGCTGCCTCCCACGTCGGCGGGAAACTGGCTCGGTGCTTGGGTGGATGGCGAACAACGCGCCTGGCAGGCCCTGTTGCGAATCGCCGCGATCATCGAAGGCCTCGACGTATGTGCGCGTGAGCTGCATGCCCAGCGCGGCACGCTGGCCCAGGAGCGGGACCGCCTGCAGCAGCATCAGCTGGAGATCGAACGACTGCGGACCATGCGCACGGCGACCGATCAAGACTTGGTCACCGCCCGCCAGACCGTGGCCCAGTTCGACGAGGCGAACCGCGAGCTGATCCAGACCGCCGCGGCTGAAGTACCGGTGGTGGCGCACCATCAGCGGGTCAAGGCCGCCTACGACGGTTTCTTGCCCGAGATTCAGGCCTACCTGGCCGCTTTGCCGGGCGTGCTGCTGCAGGGGCTGGGGGAGCAGGCCCGCCATCTGTACAACGCCTTCAATCGGGCCGATCCGCCCGGCGATCTGCTGCACGCGCTGTGGTTGCCGGTAGCGGAGAACGGAAAGATCGAAGTGGAGTTCGCCGGCGAGCCGGGCGTGCGATACGACGCGCTGATCATTTTCAGTGAAGGCCACATCAAGTGCCTGGGACTGGCGATCTTGCTCGCCAAGAATATCGCGCAGGGCTGTCCCGTGGTTATTTTCGACGACGTCGTCAACGCGATCGACGACGACCACCGCGACGGCATCTGGCGCACCTTCTTCGAGGACGGTTTGCTTGACGGCAAGCAGATCATCCTCACCTCGCACGCCGAGGAATTTCTGCATCGCATCCAGCAGGAGCTGGGCGCGCGGCGCGCCGCGGCCATCAAGCGCTACAAGTTTCTCCCACATCAAGGGGAGCACGAGCTGCACGTCGACAGCGACCCGCCGACGAAGAACTACGTTCTGCTGGCCCAGCGGGCGTTGGCGGACGACGAGAAGCGCGAGGCACTGCGCCAGTCCCGGCCGGCGCTGGAGAGTCTCACGGATCGCCTTTGGACATGGCTGGGCCGGCGGGCGGACGGTCGGATCGACATCAAGCTGGGCGGACCTCGCTCGCCGTGGGAGTTGAACAACAAGTGCAGCAAGTTGCGATCGGCGGTCGATCGCATCTCGGCGCAGCACACTGGTGCGCCGCAGGCGGTGGCCGCGCTCGCCACCCTGCTCAATGTCAGCGGCGCTAGTATCGAGTGGGGCTATCTCAATAGCGGCGTGCACGACGCGCAACGTGATCATGAGTTCGACCGAGCCACCGTCCGGGTCATCGTCGAGTCGATCGCAGCATTGGACGCTGCACTCGATGCCCTACAAAGACGCTGAGGCTTTCGGAAGCAATCCGACGCTGACTCTACGGACCTTGCGATCCCGAAACCGCCAGAGCGTGATGAACGTCCGATTGTGGCGAGCACAGCCATCGCGTTCACGATTGCCAGTTGCAGGACTTCATCACAGTGGAAATTAAGATCAAGGCGAAACCGGACAGAGATGACTACTCTTCGCTCCGGTATAGGGTGACCCCGTTCAGCGCTGCGGGCCACTACCCGCGAGGCATTTTCAGTTTTCCAACTTCAGCATTCGTCGCTGACGAAGAGGTCGTATTTGCTGTCACACATTGCTCAACCTGGCGCTCGCGGGAAGATCTCCCGTACAGCGAAGTCGATTGGATGAAGCCGGAGCTCGTTCGACTGCTCGGCTCACTGATGTTCTGCGAAAGGTTCACCGAGCGTCGCTGCTGGTTCTATCCTCGAGTTCACACTGATGTGATTCTCGGCAACGATCACTTGGATTTGCAGGATCATGGCTGCATCAGTCAGATCAAGGCCGCCGTCATCGGCGACAAGCGCTTCACGTCTCCGGCACTCTCTAAGAGTGAATGGCAGGGCATCGGGGCGGAAGGCTTCCTGTTCGATGCAGGTGAGTTGAGCATTGATCTATGCGACGCCTACTGGCAGAGAATTTCTACATCGAACTTGCTCTTGATGCGCGGTATCCAGGCACTAGTCAAGTGCGACATGCTTGCCAAGCATGAGGAGTTTCAAGAGGAATCCGCGATCGCAGCGTTCATAGCTCTGGACGCATCGTTCGAGATGATTCGTCGGCATCTACAGTCGGAGGGAATTCCGAATCCTTCTGCAGCCGATGCGGCGACGTGGTTCCATAACGCCTTTGACGCCCATCTTGGGTATCCGCCGCCAGCAGACGGAAAATTCTTTGGCGATTTCTACCCGCAACGTATTCAGACGCTTCATCCTGGCAGCCGGCTCGGAGATGCGCCGTTTGCGGCGCTCTCAATCGACGATCGGATTCATCTACGCCAGTCACTGCCTGGGCTGTTCGCCTACCTGCTTACAGGCGTGCACTCACCTGATTGGCTTGATTGGATCGCGGAAGCTCAACGCAACATGTCTTCGTGAGAATGCGCTCGCTTCCGACCCAAACCAGCCGTTCTACACGCGGCAGCGCTTGCAGTGAGCACGCGCCGGTAACCAGCCATGGGTAGTCGTTGGTGGCTTCGATTGATGGGCGCACACCGGCACGTTTTGGCAGGTCGCCAGTCGTCCTCGCCCCTACCGAACGCCACGCCGCGCACGGGCGACTGACAGCAAAGGGCCGGGGGCCGGCAGGGCCGGGCGGCGCATGTCGTCGACGCTGTCGAGCAGGTCTGCCAAGTCGGCGGCGTCCGCCGGCGGTGCACCCGTCAGCGCCTTGCGGCGCTGGCGCGCTGACATTCGTGCGAGGTCGCGCTCGATGGTCTCGAACGGACGCTCCAGGAAATGCTCGGCCAACGTGCGCCGCAAGGCGGTGTCCTGGCTTTGCTTGGCCAGCGCATCGACGTGTTCGGCCTCGCGGACGACGATCGAGTACTTGTTGGGGCTGATCGCCTTTTGCCCGTCGCGGATCAGTTCGCGCGCCGCCGGCGAGAGATCGCCGGTTGTCCAGAACTCAAAGCACAGCTTGCGGCTCTTCCAGTCGGGATGCGCTAACGCCACACGGCGCAGCAACGGCACGCGCACCTCCAGCCGAGTGCGCACCATGTCGTCCGGCACAGTGCCCCCTGGGCGGTAGCCCTTACATTCGATGAAGCGCACGTCGCGCGGATGCGTCGTCGCGAGCACATCCACCTCGGCGCGCGCCGTCGCATTTTGCGGATCCGCGAACACTTGGTTGATCCGAATGTCGATACAGGTGTCGGTCTGGCGCACCAGGTCGGCGACCAAGTAACCGAACAATGCACCGCGAAGGTTGATGGCGGCGCCTTCGATCTTGCCCAGGCGCCGGAACAGCTCGTCGAACGTTGCCGGATCCACCGCCATGATGGCGGCCTGCGACAGCAGGAGCGTCAGCTCGCCGAGCGCCGCCGCCACTTCTTCCCCAAAAAGCGTTGAAGGCGTGGCCGGGTGATCCCGTCGACGTCACCTTCGAAACCTTCGATGCATTCTTCCAGGCGTTGCGACGGCCGAAAGAAAGAATGCCGCGTGCCGCGTGCCGCGTGCCGCGTGCCGCGCACTAGGCGCTCTATCGCAGCCAGCCGTTCGGCACCTTGCCAAAAGGGGGGCGCGCGGCCGCTTTCTGGCGGGGCCAGGCGCATCCTTTCGCCAACAGGACTGCGGGCAGAGACGATGGCTGGGAGCCGAAAGACGTGGCCGACGATGCCTTGATCGACGAGACGGAAGCACGCATTGGTGCCAGGCTGCCCGAGGCGATCAAGACGCTATGGCGAGCCCGGAATGGCGGCGTCGTCGCCTACCGCTTCATGTTCGTCGGCCCGGGAGACGAAGAGGAGCTCTCGCCGTTCGACGAATTGGCGCCGCTGGAATATGCCGTGACGCTGGCCGATCTGTCGCGGCGCATCGATTGGGTGCCGGACGATCCCCCCTGGCACGAAACGATCGCCGGGGCCGACAAGCTCGTCGTATTGAATGCCAAGCGCGACGCGCTGGTGCTGCTCGACTATCGCCGAGGCGATGATCCGGCGCTGCTGGTCGTCGACGATTTTGCGGCCTCGGGCGTCGACAAGGCGCACGTCTTCGAGGACATCGATGCGTTCATCGAGAAGCTGCGCAAGTTCGAGCGCTCGCCGCTGTCGCCTGCTTCGTTGTGATTCCGCATTGCACGTGGCGCATCACGCGCTGCGCGCTTCGACGCCCACGTGGCCCTGCGCATCGGCCGAAACGCGAACGTACCCCGACATCGGTTGCGGCGCGTTCTTGAAGCGGTAGC
>CAMLCW010000036.1 GCA_946478645.1 uncultured Variovorax sp. | reverse complement strand
TACCAGGGCCGCTGGTTCGACCCGCAGGCCATCATGCTGCGCGAGACCGCGCAGCGCTGGGTGGCACGCGCGATCACCGGTGAGGTCACGGTCGAGCTGCGCCGCGGCAACGACTACTCGATCCTCAACACCGAGTCGGCCAACCTCACCTACAAGCCCGAGCGCCTGAGCATGGAAAAGGTCGAAGGCGCCTTCACGCCGCTCGACCGCATCGGCCAGTTGACCATGCGCAACCTCGACATCGTCGACACGCGCGAGAAGCTCGCGATCTACACACGCACGGGCCTGCTGTCATCGAGCCAGGGTGCGGCGCTGCCGAAGCTCACGAACGACGACGCCAAATAAAGCGAGCGCCGCGCACCAGCGCGGCGCCGCTCAGACCACCACCGGCTCCGGCTCCAGCCGGATGCCGAAGCGCTCGTAGACGCTGGTCTGGATGGCCTTGGCAAGGGTCATGACCTCGCCGCCCGTGACCGGGTTCTCGAGCCCGCCGCGGTTCACCAGCACCAGCGCCTGCTTCTCGTAGACGCCGGCATTGCCGACCGACTTGCCCTTCCAGCCGCAGGCGTCGATGAGCCAGCCGGCCGCGAGCTTGATGCTGCCGTCGTCCATCGGGTAGTGCACGATCTTGGGGTCGCGCGCGATGATGTCGGCGCACTGCTCGGGCGTGACGGTCGGGTTCTTGAAGAAGCTGCCGGCATTGCCGAGCACGCGCCAGTCGGGCAGCTTGGCACGGCGGATGGCGCAGATCCAGTCGAACACGTCGGTCGGGCTGGGCGTGAAATTGCCCGTTTCCTCCATCTTGCGCTCGAGATCGAGGTAGCCCACCACCGCCTTCCACGGCCGCGGCAAGCGGAAGCGCACGCGCGTGATCAGCGCCCGGCCCGACAACCCGAAGTCGTTCGGTCCGGCCGGCACGTGCTTGAACACCGAGTCGCGGTAGCCGAAGGCGCACTGCGCGGCATCGAGCGTGAAGCTGCGGCCCGTGTCCAGGTCGATGGCGTCGAGCGAATCGAAGCGGTCCTGCAGCTCGACCCCGTAGGCGCCGATGTTCTGCACCGGCGCACCGCCCACGGTGCCCGGGATGAGCGCCAGGTTCTCGAGCCCCGGATGGCCCTGCGCGACCATCCACTGCACCGCGTCGTGCCAGGTTTCGCCCGCGCCCGCCTCCACGATCCAGGCGCGCGGCGTCTCCTCGACCAGCCGCAGCCCCTTGATCTCGACCTTCAGCACCAGCGGCTTCACGTCGCCGGTGATCACGATGTTGCTGCCGCCGCCGAGCACGAAGCGCGGCGCATCGCGCCATTGCGGGTCGGCCAGCAGCGCGGCCACGTCCGATTCGCTCGCGATGCGCGCCAGGTGCTGCGCGCGCGCGGCAATGCCGAAGCTGTTGTAGGGCTGCAGCGGGACGTTGTTCTCCACGATCATGGGAGAATTGTCGCATCCAGCTACCCGTGAATCAGGAGAGTCCATGCCGTCTTTCGACACCGTCTGCGAACCCAACCTGCCCGAAGTGAAGAACGCGGTCGAGAACACCGCCAAGGAAATCGCGACACGCTTCGATTTCAAGGGCACGGCCGCCGCCGTCGAGCTCAAGGACAAGGAAATCACCATGATCGGCGACGCCGAGTTCCAGCTCGTTCAGGTGGAAGACATCCTGCGCAGCAAGCTCACCAAGCGCAGCGTCGACGTGCGCTTCCTCGACAAGGGCGACGTCCAGAAGATGGGCGGCGACAAGGTCAAGCAGGTCATCAAGATCAAGAGCGGCATCGAGAGCGAGCAGGCCAAGAAGATCACCCGCATCGTCAAGGACAGCAAGCTCAAGGTGCAGGCCGCCATCCAGGGCGACGCGGTGCGCATCACCGGCGCCAAGCGCGACGACCTGCAGGCGGCCATGGCGCTCATCAAGAAGGACGTGCCCGACCTGCCCGTGACCTTCAACAACTTCCGCGACTGACAGCGCCTCGCATGCGGTCCCTCGTCGCCGCCGCGCTGCTGTTGCTGTGCGCCGCGGCCGGCACGCAGGCTGCCGGTTCTTCGGTCATGCTGACCGGCACCATCGGCAGCCGCGCGATCCTGATCGTGAACGGCGCGCCGCCCAAGACCGTGGCGGTCGGCGAGACCTTCCAGGGCGTGAAGCTGGTGTCGCTGCAGGCCGAGCAGGCGGTGGTCGAACTCGGGGGCAAGCGCGTCAGCCTGCGCATGGACACGCCCGTGAGCATCGGCGGTGGCGGCGGTGCGGGCGGCGGCGGCAGCCGCATCGTGCTGCCCGCCGACAGCCGGGGCCACTTCATGACGCAGGGCGCCATCAACGGACGCGCCGTCACTTTCATGCTCGACACCGGCGCGACCTCGATCGCGCTGTCGGCCGACGACGCCCGGCACATCGGGCTCGACTACAGCAAGGCGCAGCGCGTGCAGATCAACACCGCGAACGGCGTCTCGATCGGCCACAAGCTGCGGCTGCAGTCGGTGCGCGTGGGCGACGTCGAGGTCTACGACATCGAGGCCGTGGTGTCACCGCAGCCGATGCCCTTCGTGCTGCTGGGCAACAGCTTCATCAATCGTTTCTCGATGCGCCGCGACGCCGACCAGATGGTCCTCGAGAAACGCTATTGACGCTCCTCAGGCCGCTGCGGCGGCCGTGACGACGATCTCGATTTTGTAGGCCGCGTTGGCCATCTTGGCCTGCACCGTCGCGCGCGGCGGCGTGTTGCCCGCGGGAATCCACGCGTCCCAGACCTCGTTCATCGCCGTGATGTCCTCGATGTCGGCCAGGAAGATCTGCGCCATGAGGATGCGCGACTTGTCGCTGCCGGCCTCGGCCAGCAGGCGGTCGACCATGGCCAGCACCTGCGTGGTCTGGCCGCGGATGTCCTGCGTGGTGTCGTCGGGCACCTGGCCCGCGAGGTAGATGGTGCCGTTGTGCACGGCCGTCTCGGAAAGGCGCGGACCGACGTGGAAGCGGGTGATGGAAGCCATGGATTTCCTTTGTTCGTTCAGGTTTTCTTCTTCGCGCCGAGCTTCGACTCGGAGCCGGCCGCCAGGCGGCGGATGTTCTCGCGGTGCCGCCAGACCAAGAGCAGGCTCATCACGATGAGCGCGACGAGCACCGTGCGGTCGAGCGGCCAGGCAATATTGCCCCCCAGCACGTAGTACGCGGGCGCAAAGAAGGCCGCCACCAGCGAAGACAGCGACGAATAGCGGAAAAATACCGCAATGATCAGCCAGGTGGCGCCGGTCGCGAGCCCGAGCCAGGGCGCGATGCCCACCAGCACGCCCGCGGCGGTGGCCACGCCCTTGCCGCCCTGGAAGCCGAAGAACACCGGATACAGGTGCCCGAGGAACGCCGCCAGGCCCGCGAGTGCGGCCACGCCCTCGCCCAGCCCCCATTGCGCGCCGAAATGCCGGATCGCGAACACCGGCAGCCAGCCCTTGACCGCGTCGAGCAGCAGCGTGGCGAGCGCGGCGCCCTTGTTGCCCGAGCGCAGCACGTTGGTGGCGCCGGGATTCTTGCTGCCGTAGCTGCGCGGATCGGCCATGCCGAGCGCCTTGCTCACGATGACGGCAAAGGACAGCGAACCGATCAGGTACGAAACGACGATGGCGGCGAGGGATGGCAGGTCGAGGCTCAAGGCGCGCTCCGCGGGGGATGGATGTTCTTGGTTCTGGTGGCCGGCATGGTGCCGACGGGCCGGCTATTCTGCCAGCGCGCATTCCACCGGCTTGGCACCGAGCAGCTGCACGCACACCTGCGGCTCGATGCCGATCAGGAAGCCGCGCCGACCACCGTTGAGCACGATGCGCGGCAGGCCGAGGATGCTCGACTCGATGTAGACCGGCATTTCGCGCCGCGTGCCGAAGGGCGAGGTGCCGCCCACCATGTAGCCGCTGTGGCGCTGCGCCACCTCGGGCGTGCAGGGCGCGATCGACTTGGCGCCGATCTGGCGCGCCAGGTTCTTGGTCGAGACGGTGCGGTTGCCGTGCATCAGCACGATCAGCGGCTTCGCGTCCTGATCCTGCATCACCAGCGTCTTGATGACCATGAACGGGTCGAGCCCGAGCATCTCGGCGCCGCGCTGGGCGCCGCCGTGTTCCTGGTATTCGTAGGGATGCTCGGTGAACTCGACCTTCGCGGCACGCAGCAGCTGGGTGGCCGGTGTTTCGGAGACATGGGCGCTCTTTTTCGGCATGGCCTTCAGTTCGCGGGGTCGCGCATCTCCCAGCGGATGCGGTCGATCTCGGCCAGCATGCCGGCCGGCAGCTCGGTGCCCCAGGCGTCGATGTCCTCGTCGAGTTGCGCCAGCGTGCGCACGCCGATGATGGTGCTCGCGACCTGCCACTTGGCACGGCAGAAACCCAGCGCGAGCTGCACCGGCGTGAGGCCGTTGTCGCGCGCAAGCTGGTTGTAGCGTCGCGCGGCGGCCAGCGCTTCGGGCCGGCCCCAGCGCAGCTTGCGCATCGACTCGAAGCGCGTAAGGCGCGCCTCCTGCGGCGCCTCGGGGCCGACGAGGCCGCTCTGGTCGTACTTGCCCGTCAACAGGCCGTAGGCCAGCGGCGAATAAGCCAACAGCGACACGCCGAGCCGATGCATCGTCTCGTCGAGCCCGTTTTCCACGAAGCGGGCCGCCAGGTTGTAGAGGTTCTGCACCGAGGCCACGCGCGGCAGGCCATGCTGTTCGGCCAGCCGCACGAACTCGTGCACGCCGTAGGGCGTTTCGTTCGAGAGCCCGATCGCGCGCACCTTGCCGGCTTTCACCAGGCCCGCGAAGGCGTCGAGCTGCTCGTGGATCGAGGTCTTCGAACGTTCGCTCGAAGGGTCGTAATAGAGGTTGCCGAAGGCCGGCACGTGGCGCTCGGGCCAGTGGATCTGGTAGAGGTCGATCACGTCGGTGCGCAGCCGCTTCAGGCTTGCATTGCAAGAGGCCACGATGTCGGCGGCCGTCATGCCATCGCCTTCGCGCACCCACGGCGTGTTGCGCGCCGAGCCGGCCACCTTGCTGGCGAGCACCACGCGCTGCCGCACGCCGGGGTTGGCCGCAAACCAGTTGCCGATGATGGTTTCGGTGGCGCCGTAGGTCTCGCGGCGCGTGGGCACGGCGTACATCTCGGCCGTGTCGAGGAAGTCGATGCCGCGCGCCAAGGCGCGGTCCAGGATCTGGTGGGCCGTGGCTTCGTCGACCTGCTCGCCGAAGATCATGGTGCCCAGGCAGACCGGCGTGACATGAAGGTCGCTCTGACCGAGTTGGATTTTTTGCATGCGCGAACTTTACTGTCGTCTGCCGGACTCTGCCGGCCGGTCCCACTTCGTATCATCGGCGCCCATGTACCAAGCCCTCCGCCCCTCGCGCAGCGAATTCGTCCCTGTGCGCAACCTCCAGTACCACGTGCGCACTTGGGGCAGCCCTTCGGCCGAGCGCCCGCCGCTCGTGCTGGTGCATGGCTGGATGGACGTGGCGGCCTCGTGGCAGTTCGTCGTCGATGCCATGGCCGAGGAACGCTTCATCGTCGCGCCCGACTGGCGCGGCTTCGGCCTGACCGCGGGCGGCGGCGTCGACAACTACTGGCTGCCCGACTACCTGGCCGACCTCGAATGGCTGCTCGACCATTACGCGGGCGAAGGCGATGCGGCGCGCCCGGTCGATCTCGTCGGCCACAGCATGGGCGGCAACGTCGCGATGCACTACGCGGGCACCCGGCCCGGGCGCATCCGCCGGCTCGTCAACCTCGAGGGTTTCGGCATGCCGAACCGAAAGCCCGAGGAAGCGCCCGCGCGCTATGGGCAGTGGATCGACGAGCTCAAGCGCCTGCACCGCGGCGAGCTGGACCTGTCGACCTATTCGGCAGTCGACGGCGTGGCGCGCCGCCTCATGAAGACGAACCCGCGCCTGTCGCCCGACAAGGCCCAGTGGCTCGCGGGCCACTGGTCGGCCGCGCGCCCGCAGCCCGACGGCAGCGAGCGCTGGCAGATCCTCGGCGAGGCCGCGCACAAGATCGTCAACGCGAACATCTTCCGCGTCGACGAGACGCTCGCGCTCTATGCGCGCGTCGCGGCGCCCACCTTGATGGTCGAAGCCGCCGACGACAGCCTCCAGGGCTGGTGGAAGAACCGCTACACGCTCGACGAGTTCCACGAGCGGCTGAAGTCCGTGCCCTCGGTGCGCATCGAGCGGCTCGAGGCCTCGGGCCACATGCTGCACCACGACCAGCCGGAGCGCGTGGCGCAGCTGATCGAGGAATTCCTCGCCTAACCCTTCTGTGCCGCGCGCCGCAGCGCCGCGCGCGCCAGCAGCCGCGTCGAATCGAGCGTCGGCAGCGGCGAGTTCACGTCGTTCATGATCAGCGGGATCTCGGTGCAGCCGAGGATCACTGCGTCGCAGCCGTCATGCTCGCGCATGCGCTGGATCACGCGGCGGAAGGTTGCGATCGCTTCGGGCTTGAAGACGCCGCAGACCAGTTCGTCCATGATGATGCGGTTGATCTCCTCGCGCTCCTCCGGCGAGGGCCGCACGCATTCGAGGCCGATGGCGGCGAGCCTGTCGGGGTAGACATCGCTCTCGACGAGCCAGCGCGTGCCCGTCAGCGCCAGGCGCCGAAAGCCGCGTCGCGCGGCCTCGTCGGCCACGCAGCCCGCGATGTGCAGCCATGGCAGCGGCGAGCGCGCCTCGATGAACGGCAGCGCCTGGTGGATCGTGTTGTCGGGGCAGACCAGGAAATCGGCGCCCGTCTTCGCGAGCTTCCCGGCGGATGCAAGCATCACCTCGCCCACGCCGCGCCAGTCGCCCTGGTAGATGTGCGCCATGTAGTCCGCGAGCGACGGCGTGTGCATCGAGACTTCGGGGTGCGCATGCGGCCCGAAGAGCGCTGCGCCTTCGACGCAGATGGTCTGGTAGCAGAGTGCAGCGCCCTCGGCGGAGCAGCCGACGATTCCGATGTGCTGGGTCATCCGCCGCATCCTACAAGCGGCGCCGCGGCGGCCGCAACCCTGCCGCCAATGGGCTTGCGCGCCGCCTTTGGACTTATGGCTTACTGCATGAACGCGGGCTTCGCATAACCCTGGAATTTGCTGTCGACCACGGCCTTGAACTCCTTCGAGCGGTAGGCATCGGCGATGTCCCTGGCCCACGCCGCGTTCTTGTCCGCGCTCTTCACGGCCACCACGTTCAGGTAGTAGTCGGGCGTCTTCTCGAGCACCACCGCCTCGGTCAGCTTCAGGCCCGACGAGATGGCGAAGTTGCCGTTGACGATGGCGTACTCGGTGTCGCCGAGCGAGCGCGGCAACTGCGCGGCCTCGAGCGGAATGAACTTGAGCTTCTTCGGGTTTGCAGCCACGTCGCGCTCGGTGGCGCGCAGCGCGTCGATGCCGGGCTTGAGCGTGACGAGCCCGTTTTGCGCCAGCAGCACGAGCGCGCGTGCCAGGTTGCTCGGGTCGTTGGGCAGCGTCACGCGGTCGCCGTCCTTCACCTCGGCCAGCGACTTGCGCTTCGTCGAATAGATGCCCATCGGTGCGATCGGGCCCTGCACCAGTTCGGCAAGGTCGAGCTTCTGGTCGGCCGAGAACTTCTTCAGGTAGACCTGGTGCTGGAAGAAGTTGGCGTCGAGCGAGCCCTGCGCGAGCGCAAGGTTGGGCTGCACGTAGTCGTTGAACTCGACCAGTTTCACCTTGTAGCCCTTCTTCTCGAGGATCGGCACGATGCCGAACTTGAGCTGGTCGGCGTTCGAGCCGGCGGTGCCGCCGATCACGAGGTTCTTCTTGTTGGCGTCCTGCGCCTGCGCGAGCGACATGCCGCCGAACGACACGGCAGCGAGGGACAGGACGAGGACGGAGCGGCGCAGCAGCGATGCGGTTTTCATGGGTCAGTGAAGAGAAGAAAGAGAGAAAGAAGAAAAAAGGGAGCTCAGCGCTTGTCGAGCCTGCGCGCCGCGGTGTTGCCCACGAACTGCAGGATCTGCACCAGCACCACGAGCAGCGCCACGGTGAGCACCATCACGTCGGTCTGGAAGCGGTAATAGCCGTAGCGGATCGCGAGGTCACCGATGCCGCCGCCGCCCACCACGCCGGCAATCGCCGAATAGGAAAGAAAGCTCACCGCCAGCACCGTGAGCGCAAGCACCAGACCCGAGCGCGCCTCGACCACGAGCACGCGCCAGACGATCTGCAGCTCCGAGGCGCCCATGGCATGCGCGGCCTCGATGACGCCGCGCGGCACTTCGCGCAGGCACTGGTCGACCAGCCGCGCGAAATACGGAATGGCCGCGAACGACAGCGGCACCGCGGCCGCGAGCGGCCCGATCGAGGTGCCCGCGATCACGCGCGTGAACGGCACCAGCGCCACCAGCAGGATGATGAAAGGGAACGAGCGCACCGTGTTCACGAGCCAGTTGAGCACCAGGAACGCAGGCCGGTTGTCGAGCGACTGGCCCGGGCCGAGCAGGAACAGCAGGATGCCGAGCGGCCCGCCGACGAGCACGGCGGCCGAGAGCCCGATGGCCAGCATCAGGAAGGTCTGCCCCGTGGCCACCCAGAGCTCGGGCAGGATCGGCGCGATGTTCTCAAACATGGGCCACCTCCTGCGCACTGCGCTCGGCGGGGGCGCGTTTCGGTGCGATGGGTTCGCGCGCCTCGCGCTCGCGGCGGCGCACCAGCGCGTCGATCTCGCGGCCGAGCACGGTCTGGCGCTCGGTCTTCGGTGCATCCTCGACCGCGAACTGCTCCACCAGCCGGCCTTTCTCGAGGATCGCGACCCGGCGGCACAGCACCTCGACCACCGACAGCTCGTGCGTGACGATGACGATGGTGACGCCGATCTTCTGGTTGATGTCGCGCAGCGTCTCGAGCAGCGCGCGCGTGGTCTCCGAGTCGAGCGCCGAGGTCGGTTCGTCGCACAACAGCACCTGCGGCCGCGGCGCGAGGGCCCGCGCGATCGCCACGCGCTGCTTCTGCCCGCCCGAGAGCTGCGCCGGATAGGTGTCGATCTTTTCCGACAACCCCACCAGCGCCAGGCATTCACGCACCCGCGCATCGATCTCGGCACGCGAATGGCGGCCGTGGATCTTCAGCGGGAACGCCACGTTGTCGAACACCGTGGCGTTCTGCAGCAGGTTGAACTGCTGGAAGATCATGCCGATGTTCTGCCGCATGTCGCGCAGTTCGCGCCGCGTGAGCGTGGTCAGGTCGCGCCCGCCCACGAGCACCTGGCCCGCATCGGGCCGCTCGAGCAGGTTGATGAGGCGCAGCAGCGTCGACTTGCCGGCACCGCTCTTGCCGATCAGGCCGAACACATCGCCCGGGGCGATGTCGAGCGAGAGCGACTGCACGGCGTCGAACACCTCGCCGCTGGGCAGCGCAAAGGACTTCTGCACCGATCGAAGACGGATGACGGGTTCCGCGTGGGTCATGAAAAAAAGAGCGGCCCGCTGGAGGCAGGCCGCGAAGGTTCGCAAAGGGCCGAGTATGTAAACAAAGGCAGCAAAAGCGAACGAACAAATCGGCGCTTGCTTATGCATGAAAACGCATAAGAGTTGGCTTTCGTCCTTGCAAAACCCGGGCGATCCGGTTCGCGGGGCGCGGCATGAGAAAATGCCCGGTTTCCCCCGAACAGATCAGGACACCCCATGGACGCAGAACAAATCAACCAGATCGGTGCAACGCTTGCGGACCTGAGCGCCCGCACGGCCGATTTACGGAGGTATCTTTGACTACGATGCCAAAGCCGAACGTCTGAGGACGGTCAACGCATCGCTCGAAGATCCCAACGTCTGGAACGACCCCAAGAAGGCCCAGGAGCTGGGCAAGGAAAAGAAGTCGCTCGACGACGTGGTCGTCACGCTCGACCGGCTCACCAGCGGCCTCTCGGACAACACCGAACTGTTCGAAATGTCGAAGGAAGACGGCGACATGGACGGCCTGCAGGCCATTGCCGATGACGCCGCCAAGCTCGAAGCCGACATCAAGCAGCTCGAATTCCGCCGGATGTTCAACAACCCGGCCGACCCGCTGAACGCCTTCGTCGACATCCAGGCCGGCGCCGGCGGCACCGAGGCCTGCGACTGGGCCAGCATGCTGCTGCGCCAGTACACCAAGTACGCCGAGCGCAAGGGCTTCAAGGCCCAGCTCGAGGACGAGACGCCGGGCGACACCGCGGGCATCAAGAGCGCGACCATCAAGGTCGAGGGCGAGTACGCCTTCGGCCTGCTGCGCACCGAGACCGGCGTGCACCGGCTGGTGCGCAAGTCGCCGTTCGACTCCTCGGGCGGGCGCCACACCAGCTTTGCCAGCATCTTCGTGTACCCGGAGATCGACGACTCGATCGAGATCGACATCAACCCGTCCGACGTGCGCACCGACACCTTCCGCGCCAGCGGCGCGGGCGGCCAGCACATCAACAAGACCGACTCGGCCGTGCGGCTGACGCACATCCCGACCGGCATCGTGGTGCAGTGCCAGGACGGGCGAAGCCAGCACAGCAACCGCGACGTGGCCTGGAAGCGACTGCGCTCGCGCCTGTACGACCACGAGATGCGCAAGCGCCAGGAAGAGCAGCAGAAGCTCGAGGACAGCAAGACCGACGTGGGCTGGGGCCACCAGATCCGCAGCTACGTGCTGGACAACAGCCGCATCAAGGACCTGCGTACCAACGTCGAGATCTCGGCCACGCAGAAGGTGCTCGACGGCGATCTCGACGTGTTCATCGAAGCCTCGCTGAAGCAAGGCGTCTGATGCGGGTCGAAGCGCTGATCTTCGACATGGACGGCACCATGATCGACTCCATGCCCGCGCATGCGCGCGCATGGGTGGCGTTCGCGCAGCGGCACGGCCTCGCGCTCGACGCGAGCGACATCCTCGCGCGCACCACCGGCCGCACCGGCGCGGAGTGCATGCGCGAGCTGTTCGACCGGCCGCTGTCCGACTCTGAATGCCTGGCGCTGGTGCATGAGAAGGAAGAGATCTACCGGGCCCTCTTCGGCGACAGCTTCGCCGAGGTGGCCGGCTTCACCGCCTTTGCCCGGGCCGCCGTCGCACGCGGCCTGAAGGTGGCGGTGGGCACGGCCGGCGACCGGCACAACATCGAGTTCGTGATGTCGCGCCTGAAGATGGCGCCGCTGCCGCTGGCCGTGGTCGGCGGCGACGAAGGCTTTGCGGGCAAGCCCACGCCCGAGATCTTTCTCGAAGCCGCGCGCCGCATCGGCGTGGCGCCCGAGCGCTGCGTTGTGTTCGAGGACGCGCCCTTCGGCATCGAGGCCGCACGCCGCGGCGGCATGCGCGCCGTGGCCGTGTGCAGCACCCATTCCCCCGCCGAGCTCGGCGGGCCCCATGTGATCGCCGCGGTTCGCGACTACAACGAACTCGCCCATTCGAATTTTCTGGAGACCCTCGATGCTGCTGCAGCGTGACGCCCAAGGGCAACCCATTGCCATTCGCCGCGAAGACTATGCCGCCCCGGCCTTCTGGATCGACACTGTCGAACTGACCTTCGACCTCGACCCCGCCAAGACGCGCGTGCTCAACCGCATGACGCTGCGCCGCAACCCCGACGTGCCGCCGCAGCCGCTGCGCCTCGACGGCGACGAGCTCAACCTGGCGCGCGTGCTGGTCAACGGCCAGGGCGCCTCGTTCCGCATGGAAGGCGAGCAGCTCGTGCTCGACGGCCTGCCGTCGGCCCAGGACGGCGCCTTCGAGCTCGAGATCTTCACCACCTGCTGCCCGATCAAGAACACCAAGCTGATGGGCCTGTTCGTGAGCGAGGACACCTTCTTCACGCAGTGCGAGGCCGAGGGCTTCCGCCGCATCACCTACTTCCTCGACCGCCCCGACGTGATGGCGACCTACACCGTCACGCTGCGTGCCGCCAAGGCCGCGTACCCGGTGCTGCTTTCGAACGGCAACCTCGTCGAGCAGGGCGACCTGCCCGAGGGCCGCCACTTCGCCAAGTGGGTCGACCCCTTCCGCAAGCCCAGCTACCTGTTCGCACTGGTGGCGGGCAAGCTCGTCGCGCGCGAGCAGCGCATCACGGCACGCAGCGGCAAGGAGCACCTGCTGCAGGTCTACGTGCGCGCGGGCGACCTCGACAAGACCGAGCATGCGATGAACTCGCTCATCAACTCGGTGCTGTGGGACGAGGCTCGCTTCGGCCTGCCGCTCGACCTCGACCGTTTCATGATCGTCGCCACCAGCGACTTCAACATGGGCGCGATGGAGAACAAGGGCCTGAACATCTTCAACACGAAGTACGTTCTGGCCAACCAGGCCACCGCCACCGACGCCGACTACAGCAACATCGAGAGCGTGGTCGGCCACGAGTACTTCCACAACTGGAGCGGCGACCGCGTGACCTGCCGCGACTGGTTCCAGCTCTCGCTGAAGGAAGGCTTCACCGTCTTCCGCGACCAGGAGTTCAGCCAGGACCTCTGCGCAGACGCATCGGCGCGCGCCGTCAAGCGCATCGAAGACGTGCGTGTGCTGCGCACCGCCCAGTTCCCCGAGGACGCCGGCCCCATGGCGCATCCGGTGCGGCCCGACAGCTACATCGAGATCAGCAACTTCTACACCGTCACCATCTACGAAAAGGGTGCCGAGGTGGTGCGCATGATGCAGACGCTGGTCGGCCGCAAGGGCTTCGAACGCGGCATCACGCTCTACTTCGAGCGCCATGACGGCCAGGCCGTGACCTGCGACGACTTCGCCCAGGCCATCGCCGACGCCAACCCCGACTCCGAGCTCGCGCGCCTGCTGCCGCAGTTCAAGCGCTGGTACAGCCAGGCCGGCACGCCGCGCCTGGCCGCGCACGGCGTATATGACGCGCAGAACCGCAGCTACACGCTCAGCGTGGTCCAGAGCTGCCCGCCCACGCCGGGCCAGCCGACCAAGGAGCCTTTCGTCATTCCGCTGAACGTCGGCCTGCTCGACGCCGGCGGGCGCGAGCTGCCGGTGCAGCTCGAGGGCGAGAGCGAGGTCACCCGCGGCACCCGCACGCTGGTGCTCTCGCGTGCCGGCGAGCAGATCACCTTCGTCGGCCTCGACGCCGAGCCCGTGCCGTCGATCCTGCGCGGCTTCAGCGCACCGGTGATCCTCGACTTCGAATACACCGACGCCCAGCTGCTCACGCTGCTGGCCAACGACCCCGATCCGTTCAACCGCTGGGAGGCCGGCCAGCGCCTCGGCCTGCGTGCTGCGCTCAGGGGCATCGCCGCGGTGGCAGGCGACACCACGCCGGTGCTCGACGACGCCTATGTCGAGGCCATGCGCAGCGTGCTGCGCCATCCGCAGCTCGACGCCGCCTTCAAGGAACTGGTGCTCACGCTGCCGTCTGAGACCTACATCGCCGAACAGCTCGACGTGGTCGATCCGCAGCGCGTGCACCTCGTGCGCGAGGCCATGCGCGCCCAGCTCGCCACCGCCCTCTTCGCCGACTGGCAATGGGCCTACGAGGCCCACCACGACACCGGCGCCTACAGCCCCGATCCCACGTCGGCCGGCCGCCGCGCGCTGGCCGGCATGGCGCTGAACTTCCTGTGCCTCGCGGCGCGCGCCTCGGGCGATGCGGTTTGGCCCGGCAAGACGCTGCAGCGCTTCAAGGACGCGGGCAACATGACCGACCGCTTCAACGCGCTCAATGCCCTCGTGGCCTCGGGCCATGCGCTGGCCGGACAGGCGCTGGCACGCTTCCACGCGCTGTTCAAGGACGAGGCCCTCGTCATCGACAAGTGGTTCTCGCTGCAGGCCGGCGCACCCGACCGCGGCGGCGACATCCTGCCGCTGGTCAAGCAGCTGATGAAGCACCCCGACTTCTCGCTCAAGAACCCGAATCGCGCGCGCAGCGTGATCTTCAGCTACTGCAGCGCCAACCCCGGCGCCTTCCACCGCCCTGACGCCGCCGGCTACGTGTTCTGGAGCGAACGCGTGATCGAGCTCGATGCCATCAACCCGCAGGTCGCCGCCCGCCTCGCGCGCGCGCTCGACCGCTGGAGCAAGCTGGCCGAGCCCTACCGCAGCGCCGCACGCGAGGCCATCGCACGCGTGGCGGCCAAGCCCGACCTGAGCAAGGACACGCATGAAGTCGTGACCCGCGCCCTCGCCGGCAACTGAAGAACCCGAACCCAGAAAGCATATGGCTCAACAACAGAAGATCTCCCTCACCCGCTACCTCGTCGAACAGCAGCGCGCCGATGGCCTCATTCCCGGCCAGCTGCGCCTGCTGCTCGAAGTGGTCGCCCGCGCCTGCAAGAGCATCAGCCAGGCCGTCAACAAGGGCGCGCTCGGCGGCGTGCTCGGCACGGCCGAGAGCGAGAACGTGCAGGGCGAGATCCAGAAGAAGCTCGACATCATCGCCAACGAGGTGCTGATCGAGGCCAACGAATGGGGCGGCCACCTCGCGGCCATGGCCAGCGAGGAAATGGACAGCATTTACGTGGTGCCCAACCGCTACCCGCAGGGCGAATACCTGTTGATGTTCGACCCGCTCGACGGCAGCAGCAACATCGACGTGAACGTCAGCATCGGCACCATCTTCAGCGTGCTCAAGAAGCCCGACGACACCCCCGGCGTGCAGGAAGCCGACTTCCTGCAGCCCGGCACCCAGCAGGTGGCCGCGGGCTATTGCATCTACGGCCCGCAGACCACGCTGGTGCTCACCGTGGGCAACGGCGTCGCGATGTTCACGCTCGACCGCGAGCAGGGCAGCTTCGTGCTCACGCAGGAAGACATCCAGATTCCGGCCGACACCAAGGAATTCGCGGTCAACATGAGCAACATGCGCCACTGGGACGAGCCCGTGAAGCGCTACATCGACGAGTGCCTGGCCGGCAAGGAAGGCCCGCGCGGCAAGGACTTCAACATGCGCTGGATCGCGAGCATGGTCGCCGACGTGCACCGCATCCTCATGCGCGGCGGCGTCTTCATGTATCCCTGGGACAAGCGCGAGCCCGAAAAGGCCGGCAAGCTGCGCCTGATGTACGAGGCCAACCCGATGAGCTGGCTGGTCGAGCAGGCCGGCGGCGCGGCCACCAATGGGAAGCAGCGCATCCTTGAATTGAAGCCCACCAAGCTCCACGAGCGCGTGAGCGTGATGTTGGGTTCGCGAAACGAAGTCGAGCGTTTGACCCAGTACCACGCCGAAAAGGCCTGACGAAGTGGCTATAATCTGAGGCTTCGCCGGTGTAGCTCAGTCGGTAGAGCAGCTCATTCGTAATGAGAAGGTCGGGTGTTCGATTCATCTCTCCGGCACCAAATGCAGAAAAGCCCGCTATCTTTTTGATAGCGGGCTTTTTGTTTTAAGTAATGCCTGGAAAAAGTGGCCGGCACCGGCTCCTGTTGAACTTTCGCCGATAGCTCTTGGCGCCGCTACCGGTGAGACAGTATTTCCCGCCCCGCGGGCCGACGCAGATCCGGCCTGAACGACAACTGCATCCGCTGTCGCCCAAACTGCGCAAGGCCGGGGTTGGCGCGGACCGCGCAACGCCACCCATTTCGGCGGCGCAATTTTTCTTCGAGCCGCTGATCGAGCCGTCATTGCACACGAACATTGCGCCGTTGCAGTGCGCCACACCGCCCCTTGCGCCCGGAGCACGGATAGTTGGCTGCGTGAGCGGACAGTGTCAGCACGCTCGCGATCGCGAGCAGCACCAGTCTCATGGCTGTTGATTGAAGTTTGCTTGCAGCGTATCTCAATTCGCTGGGAGCCCGGGCATGCCCGCCTGACAGGGGAACAAAAGCCTGACCGTGCATGACGTCCGGTGCTAGCATGATCCTCAAAACGGCGCATCCAAAAAAATAGCAATCGCCGAGGGAGGAAAATTGAACCCATCGCACAGCGAGGTGTTTTTCGCGCATTCTGCGGCCGGGATGGACCACGCGCGTTGGCAGCCCCTGGATGAACACCTGCTGGCAGTCGGACATCTCGCCGGCGATTTCGCCCGCACGTTCGGGGCTCAGGAACTGGCCGTCGTGCTGGGCCTTCTGCACGATCTCGGCAAATACACGCTCGCCTTCCAAGCGCGACTGAACGGTGATCCAAGAAAAGTCGATCATTCGACGTGGGGCGCCAAGATCGCCGTGCAAAAGTTCGGCCCTGCGCTGGGTTCGTTGTTGGCCTACGCGATTGCCGGGCATCACGCAGGACTCGCGAACGGGCAAGGCGAAGGCGAACGCACGCCATTGGAAGAGCGGCTGGCTTCCGACCTCCCGAAACTTCACGCCGCGTGGGAGAAAGCGATCACGCTGCCGGATCGATTGGGCCCTCCGGCAAGTTTCAAGCTCTACGACAGTCAAGACCGCCTGCACGCCAAGGGCCGCCACCCGTTTCAGCTTGCCTTTCTGGTGCGGATGCTCTTCTCGTGTCTGGTCGACGCCGATTTCCTGGACACCGAGCGCTTCTACAACAAGCTGGAAAGCCGTCCCGACCATCGCAACGCAGGCGCTGCGCCGCCTGCGTTGCCGGCGCTACTCGAACAGCTCGACCTTCACCTCGGCGGCTTCAAGCCCGACTCAGCCATCAACACCCTTCGCGCCGACATCCTCCAGCAGGTGCGCGGCAGAGCCACGCAGGCACCGGGACTGTTCTCACTGACGGTTCCCACGGGCGGCGGCAAGACGCTCGCATCGCTTGCCTTCGCGCTGGAACACGCCATTCGCCATGGCCTGCAGCGCGTGATCTTCGTGATTCCATTCACGAGCGTGGTCGAACAAAACGCTGCCGTCTTTCGTGAAGCGCTGGGACCCCTTGGTAACGCGGCAGTGCTGGAACACCACAGCGCCTTCGTCGAGCAATCGCCTCCAGCCGGAGATCCGGAGCGATACCAATCGGCGCAGAAGCTGCGCTTGGCGATGGAGAACTGGGAAGCACCCATCATCGTCACCACGGCGGTGCAGTTCTTCGAGAGCCTGTTCGCGGCACGTCCTTCGCAGTGCCGCAAGCTGCACAACATCGCAGGCAGCGTGGTGGTGCTCGACGAGGCCCAGACCATGCCGCTCAAGCTGCTTCGACCCTGTGTCGCGAGCATCGACGAACTCGCTCGCAACTACCGCACGAGCGTCGTGCTGTGCACTGCAACGCAACCGGCGCTCGAAGCACCCGCGTTCGAAGGCGGTCTGACGGGCGTGCGCGAACTCGCGCCCGAACCCGCTGAATTGTTCCGGCAACTCGAACGCGTGCGGGTTCGGCACGTTGGCACGCTGAGCGACGAGGCGCTTGCCGACGCGACGCGATCGCGAGAGCAGGTGCTCTGCATCGTCAACAACCGCCGCCATGCGCGGGCGTTGTTTCAGGCCATGAGCGACCTGCCGGGCGCGTGCCATCTCACCACACTGATGTGTGCAAGGCATCGAAGCGAAGTGCTGGCAAGCGTTCGGCAGAAGCTCTTGGCTGGCGAACCGTGCCGACTGGTCTCGACCTCGCTGATCGAAGCGGGTGTCGACATCGATTTTCCGGCCGTGCTGCGGGCCGAGGCCGGCCTGGACTCCATCGCGCAGGCGGCCGGTCGCTGCAATCGCAACGGCAAGCGGCCGAAGGCGTCGAGCGAAGTGCTGATCTTTGCCGCCGAGAACGAGGCCTGGGCCCCTCCCCCCGAACTCAAGCAGTACGCGCAGGTCGCACGCGAGGTACTGCGCAAATTCGAGCACGACCCGCTGTCACCCGAAGCGATCCACAGCTACTTCGCACTGCTGTACTGGCAGAAGGGCAGCAAGGAACTCGATGTGCCCGACTTGATGGGTCTACTGAGGGACAGCCGCCCCGAGAGCCTGCCCCTCGAAACGCTGGCGGCCAAGTTCCGGATGATCGACAGCATCCAGATGCCGGTAATCGTTCCGTACGACGACCGTGCGCGGGAGGCATTGCGCGCGCTGGAATTTGCCGAGGGGAGCGTCGGCATCGCGCGGACGCTCCAGCCTTACCTGGTACAGCTGCCTCGAGCAGGGTTCAACGCACTTCGCGATGCCGGCGCCATTGCACCGGTCGCGGAAAAGAAATGGAGTGATCAGTTCATGCAGCTCATAAATCCCGACATCTATGACAAACGGTTCGGGCTGAGCTGGGATGACCCCACGCACCTGGAGGTCGCCAGCACGATCCTTTAGCGAACTGGTGATCCGAGGGTCGGTTCAAATAAAAGTCGCCCGGGAGCTTCGCTCCACAGGGTGCCAAAGGGAGGAACTCAATGGCTTACGGCATACGGTTACTGGTCTGGGGAGAGCGCGCCTGCTTCACCCGACCCGAGATGAAAGTGGAACGCGTCTCCTATGACGTCATCACGCCATCCGCAGCGCGCGGCATCCTGGATGCCATCCACTGGAAGCCCGCCATTCACTGGGCGGTAGACCGCATTCACGTGTTGAAGCCGATTCGCTTCGAATCCATTCGGCGCAACGAGGTGGGCAGCAAGATATCGCCCGCCTCCGTGTCCAAGGCGATGAAGGCCGGTTCTGTCGCGGGCTTGACGAACCAGGTCGATGAAGATCGACAGCAACGCGCGTCCACCATCCTGCGCGACGTGGCTTACGTGATCGAGGCCCACTTCGATCTCACTGCCAAAGCCGGCCCCGACGATTCGGTGGGCAAGCACCTCGACATCTTCAATCGACGCGCAAGAAAGGGCCAGTGCTTCCAGATGCCTTGCATGGGTGTGCGCGAATTCCCGGCGCACTTCAAGCTGCTCGAAGAAGGCGACGCGCTGCCGCAACGGCATGAGAGCCTAGATGCCGAACGCGACCTGGGCTGGATGCTGCATGACATCGATTTCGACCACGGCATGACGCCTCGCTTTTTCCGTGCGCAGATGAAGGATGGGCTCATCGAAGTACCGCCTTGGCAGGCAGAGGAGACCAAGGCGTGATCCTCCAGGCGGCGCTCAACACCTATTACCAGCGGCTGCTGGCGCGCGGCGAGGACGGGCTTTCCCCGTTCGGCTACAGCCCGGAGAAGATCAGCTATGAGATTCTGCTTGCAGCTGACGGCCGTGTGATGCAAGTCAATGACATCCGGGATACATCGGGCAAGAAGCCCTTGGCGCGCGTGATGAATGTGCCACAGCCAGAGAAGCGGACCGTCGCCGTCAAGTCCAACTTTCTCTGGGACAAAACCAGTTACGTGCTGGGCGTCAGTGCAGCCAGCAAGCGTGCCGACAAGGAGCACGAAGCCTTCAAGAACCTTCACCGGGAGACCCTGAAGGGAACGGACGATCCGGGCTTGTCTGCATTGCTGGATTTTCTAAAGAGCTGGACACCCGAGCGCTTTGCCACCGCGCCCTTCAACGAAGAGATGCTGGACGCCAATTTCGTCTTTCGACTAGACGGCCAAATCAGCTACTTGCACGAACGCCCCGCGGCGCAGAGCGCCAGGACCCGGCTGCTGGGAAGTGAAAGCGGCGGTGCCACCAGCCTTGCGACATGCCTGGTCACCGGCGAGCGAATGCCCTTTGCACGGCTGCACCCGGCGATCAAGGGAGTAAATGGAGCGCAGAGTTCTGGCGCTTCCATTGTGTCCTTCAACCTCGATTCGTTCACCTCCTACGGAAAAAGCCAGGGCGAGAACTCGCCCGTCTCAGAGCAGGCCGCGTTTGCCTACAGCACCGTACTCAACCATCTGCTCCGGCGCAGCGAACACAACCGGCAAAGAATGCAGATCGGCGACGCGAGTGTGGTGTTCTGGGCCGAATCGGCTGACACCGCTGAGGCCGAACAGGCAGAGCTGACCTTCGCCAGCCTCATCGATCCACCCGCAGACGACGCGCAAGAAGCCGCTCGCATACGCAGTGTGCTGGCGCAGGTCGCGAAAGGTCGCCCGCTGAGCGAGATCGATCCCCGGTTGAGCGAAGGCACGCGCATGTTCGTTCTCGGCCTCGCTCCGAATGCGTCGCGCATCTCGATCCGCTTCTGGCAGGAAGACACTCTGGGGGTGTTCGCACAGCGCCTCGCACAACATGAGCAAGACCTGCGCATCGAGCCCGTCCCATGGAGAACCGCTCCGGCGGTCCGGCGGCTAGTGCTGGCCACCGTTCCGAATCGTGACGGTGCCATGCCCAAGATGGATGACGCCTTCAACAGCCTGGTCGGCGAATTCCTGCGCGCGGTGCTGACCGGCGGCTTGTACCCGCGCAGCCTGTTGGCCAACACCATCATGCGCATTCGATCGGACGGCAATCTTTCGGGGCTGCGTGCAGCACTTTGCAAGGGCATCCTGGCGCGCGAGCGGCGGCTGGGGATCAACATCCACAACGAGGAGGTACCCGTGAGTCTTGACACCGAATCAACCAACGAGGGCTATCGGCTGGGGCGACTGTTCGCCGTGCTGGAGGCGGTTCAGCGCAGCGCCTTGGGCAGCCAGATCAACGCCACGATCCGCGACCGCTACTACGGCTCGGCCTCGGCCACACCCGCATCGGTCTTTCCGGTGCTCCTGCGCAACACGCAGAACCATATGAGCAAGCTGCGCAAAGACAAACTCGGCCTCGCCGTCAACTTCGAGAAGGACATTCGCGAGATTGTGCAAGGCCTGCCGGCGCGCTTTCCCCGCAGCCTCCGGATCGAAGACCAGGGCCGGTTTGCCATCGGCTACTACCACCAGGCTCAAAGCGGCTTCGCGAGGAGCGACAAGCCACATGGGCAAGACAGCACGACAACAGAGGGAGCCTCCGCATGACAGCCATCGCACATCGCCATGAATTCGTACTTCTTTTCGACATCACCAACGGCAACCCCAACGGCGATCCCGACGCCGGCAACCTGCCCCGGCTCGATCCTGAGACCAATCGCGGATTGGTCACCGATGTCTGCCTCAAACGAAAGATCCGCAACTTCGTGAGCCTCGACAAAGATGGTGCGTCAGGCTACGCGATCTACATGCAGGAGAAAGCGGTTCTCAACAACCAACACCAGAAAGCGTGGGAGGCGCTGGGCATTCCACCGGACGCGAAAGAACAATTCAAGAAGCTGCCCAAAAACGAAGCGAAGGCGCGCGAACTGACTGCGTGGATGTGCGGCAACTTTTTTGATGTCCGCGCCTTCGGAGCCGTCATGACGACTGGCGTGAACGCCGGCCAGGTTCGAGGCCCGATCCAACTGGCCTTTGCAACCTCGATTGATCCGGTGCTTCCGCTCGAGATCTCGATCACCCGGATGGCGGTCACCACCGAGAAAGAAGCCGAAGCGCAAAGCGGTGACAACCGAACCATGGGCCGCAAGCACATCATTCCGTACGGTCTTTACCGCGCCCACGGTTTCATTTCCGCCAAGCTGGCGGAGCGCACCGGTTTTTCGGACGAAGACCTGGCCTTGTTCTGGCGTGCGTTGATCAACATGTTCGAACATGACCGCTCTGCCGCACGCGGAGAGATGTCCGCGCGCGCGTTGATCGTGTTCGAGCATGACAGCGCCATGGGCAACGCACCCGCGCACCTGCTGTTCGATGCGGTCAAGGTCGGCAGAGCCCAGACGAGCCCCGATGCGGCGGCGCGTAGTTTCTCGGACTACCGCGTCGACCTCGACGATGCCGCGGTCCCCACCGGTGTCACGGTTCACCGCATGATCTGAGCAGACCCTGCAAAGGCGACGCGGCTCGAGCGGCACTGACGATGGAAGACGATCGGGCCATCGCCCTGTCCGCACTTCAGCACTATCTCTATTGCCCGAGGCAGTGTGCGCTCATTCACATCGAGCAGCTATGGGCAGAGAATGCCCGCACCGCCGAAGGCCGGGTTTTGCACGAACGGGTCGACAAGCCGCAGGCAACGCGTCGCCGCGGCGTGCGCACCGTCACGGCCATGCCGCTGGCGCACAAGGAAATCGGCATTGCGGGTATCGCGGATGTCGTCGAGTTTCACTCCACCGATGAAGGCACCGAACTCGTCGTTCCCGTGGAGTACAAGCGCGGCAAACCCAAGGCACATCGTGCAGACGAAGTCCAGTTGTGCGCCCAGGCACTGTGCCTCGAGTCCATGCTGGGGACACATGTGCCGGGAGGCGCGCTTTTTTATGGGACGACCCGCCGCCGCTTGGACGTGGTCTTTGATGAAGAGCTGCGGCAACTCACGGCCGATGTCATTGCTGCCACACAGGCGATGCTGTCCGCTGGCGTGACCCCTACCGCCGAATACGCGTCACGGCGCTGCGATGCCTGCTCGCTGATCGACCTCTGCCAGCCTCGTCTGCTGCGCCGGCCGTTCACCGTGGCCGATTGGCTGACAAAACAATTGAAGGACTGAGCCATGCGCCGTCAGCTCAATACCTTGTGAATCGCCCCGGGTTTTCTAGACACCTCTGAGCCTCAAACCTGAGGCCCAATAGGAGATGCCATGAGCAAGCAGAGATACCCCGAAGAATTCAAGATCGAAGCGGTCAAACAGATCACCGAACGAGGCCACAAGGTGGCCGATGTGTCGGCCAGGCTTGGCGTCAGCCAGCACAGCCTGTATCAATGGATCAAGGCCAAGCAGATGTCGCCTGACCAGCGCCAAGCACAGGGCTCGCCAGCCGACGAGATGCGTCGCCTGAAGGCTGAGCTCAAGCGTGTGACCGAGGAGCGCGACATCTTAAAAAAGGCCGCAGTGTTGATTTCCATCCAGAAGTGACCCACTAATCCCGGCGATTTCCATCCAAATC